>JBAXVH010000063.1:0-7103 GCA_037129215.1 Bacteroidota bacterium
AATTCAACCGCTTTACGATTAATTTTTACTTTATTAGCTATTTTTAGTATCAATTGTAATAGCTTTTCACAATATAATTTAAATGATAAAATACCTTCCGATCCGGAGCTGATAATCAATAAACTACCTAATGGGCTTACTTACTATATTAAAAGGAATACAAAGTATAGAGGAATGGCTCATCTGCAACTGGTTGTTAATGCAGGTTCTGTTCTGGAAGATGAAGATCAGCTTGGATTAGCTCATTTTCTGGAGCACATGAATTTTAATGGGTCGAAACATTTTCATAAACAGGAATTAAAGAGTTTCTTAGAATCTTTAGGAATGAAGTTTGGTAATGATATGAATGCTTTTACCAGCTACAATGAAACCTCTTATTATTTAGATATTCCAGTATGGGATGAAAAAGTAAGAAATAAAGCATTTAATGTTTTAGAAGACTGGTCAAGATATGCTTATCTGGAGGATGCTGAAATAGATAAGGAAAGAAATGTAGTTTTAGAGGAATCGAGATTACACAAAAATGCCAATAACAGAATCTGGAGGAATCGTGAAAAACAATTTTTCAATAATAGTAAATATGCTTCAAGAAGTCCTATTGGCAAAGATTCTATAATTGCTAATTTTAAACATGAATCATTAAAAAGATATTATAGTACCTGGTACAGACCCGATTTAATGGCGGTAATAGTTGTTGGAGATGTGGTGCCTACCAATATTGAAAAAGAGATATCGGATCATTTTAAAAATTTTAAAAATCCTGAAGAAGAGACTCCCAGACCACTTATTTCTATTCCAAAAAGACTAAAGGATGAAGCAATAGTATTTACCGATAATGAAGCAACTAATAAGATGCTTTTAATAGAACAATATTTTCCTGAAAATCCTAAAAATTCCAATACCTGGGAATCTTATCATAAATCTATAATTGTAAAATTATTGAATACTATTATCAATGATAGATTAACAGAAATTGCTCAGGGTTCAAATCCTTCATTTATAGCTGCAAGTATTAGTGTTCAGAATTATATAAAGAATGCTACTTTATTGTCTTTTAGTACAAATGTTGGAGATAAACCAGCGAAAAAAGCTTTAAAGGATATTGCTTATTTAATAGAACAAATAAAAAAATATGGAGTACTACCAAATGAATTGGAAAGGGCTAAAGCTTTAGTATTAAATGAAGCAAAAAATAGTTATGAAAACTGGGGAAAAACATTAAACTATTATATAGCCGAAGATTATATGAATAACTTTCTAACTGGTAAAAACATCATAACAGTTCCTGATAGATATAAGTACACTAAATCAGCAATCCCTAATATAACTTCAGATGAATTAAAAGAGTTTTATAAAAATTTCGAATCTGCTTCCGGGAAGTTAATTACCTTATCAAAACCTGAATCAGATTCAGAAACTGTATCAAATAATGAACTTTTAAAAATAATAGAAACTGCTAAAAGTTTATCTGTTGTACCTTATGTAGAAAAGGTACTGCAAAAGAATTTAATGGATTCTATTCCCAACCCTATTGAACCTTTAGAACAAATAACATCAGATACTCTGGGCACCACAGTACTTAAATTTAAAAATGGAGTTTCCGTTACCTTAAGACCTACCTCTTTTCAGAATGATGAAATAATTGTGAAGGCCTCCAGGCTTGGAGGGTCTCATAACTATGGTTTAAATAATAAACAAAATGCACAAACAGCAGCGCCCATTGTGATAGATATGGGCGTCGGGAATTTTTCTTCATCAGATCTAACCAAAATATTAACCGGTAAAACTGTCTTTGTAGCACCATCCATTGAGAAGTATAAGGAAGGTTTTTATGGAAACTGTAACAAAGATGGATTGTCTGATTTATTGAAGTTAATTTATTTATATTGTACTCAACCTCGCAGGGATGAAAATGCATTTAATAGATATATCAGTAATAAAAAAGAAAGTTTAAAAAACAATCTTTCCGATCCTATATTATTCTTAAATGATACTTTAAATAAGATAGAATATCAAAATAGTCCTTGGTTAAGCAATTATAGTTCTCCTGCAGATTTTGATAACATAAATCTCGATTCTGTTCTACGTATTTACAATAATGTGTTTGGAAATGCATTCAACATGCATTTTACTTTCGTAGGTAATTTTGATAATAAAAAAATAATTCCATTATTGTCTTCATACTTAGGAAACTTACCTTCCTCTGAAAGAAAAACGGGCTGTTTTGATGAAGGGCTAAGACCAGCAAAAGGAATTATACAAACAACTATAAAAAAAGGTAAAGAGCCTAAAAGTACTGTAGTATTTAAATTTACAGGGGAAGTGAAATATAGTGTTGAAAATTTAATTAAACTTACTGCACTTACAGAGATATTAAACATTGAAATGTTTGAAATATTAAGAAAAGAACTTGGAGGTGTTTATCATGCATCTATAAGTGGAAATATTATTCGTCAACCATACGAACATTATGAGATAAATGTTCAATTTCCTTGCGCTCCTGAAAATGTAGATAAATTAACGGAAGCTTTGTTTGGTTTAATCAATAATATAAGAGAAGAAAAAGTGGATAGAGTCCATTTTGATAAAGTAAGAAATCGTTTAAAATATTTTTTTGGAGATAATCCCGCCAATAATTATTCCTGGTTAACAATACTTGATAATTACTGGATTAATAACGAATCTCCTATGCTCTTAAAAAAGGATAAAGACAAATTAGAATCATTATCTAAAAGGAATCTGAGAGAAGCCGCTAAGATGTTTTTTGATATGGATAACTATATAAAACTGGTACTAAATCCTGAATAATTTTATCCGGTTTTATGGTTTAAAGCAGATAGATAGGAGCTGTGAAAGTTATATACCGTTCAAAACTTTACATTTGCCCCCGTGAGAAAGTACAAACAACCAGTAATTTATAGAGATATTTTAGTAGAAGACTATGCTGCCGAGGGTAAAAGTCTTGCCCGTGTTGATGGTAAAGTGATTTTTATCGAAAAGTCAGTGCCCGGCGATGTGGTAGATATACAATTGAATAAAAGTAAGAAAGACTGGGCAGAGGCTTTTGTAGTAGAATATAAAAAATATTCTGCTGAAAGAGAGACACCTTTCTGTGAACATTTTGGAACCTGTGGCGGATGTCAATGGCAGATGCTTCCTTATAAAAAACAACTGGAATTTAAGCATCAGCAGGTTATAGATAATCTTACCAGAATAGCAAAAGTCCCTTTGCCAGAAATTATGCCTATTATAGGTGCAGATCAGATAAATAGGTACCGCAATAAAGTGGAGTACACTTATGCTACTAAAAAGTATTACACTCAAAAAGAGTTTGATGCAATAAGAGCTGAGGGGAAGGATTTGAAAGATGTTATGTTTGGTAGCTTTGGAGGTTTTCATGCTAAAGGAAGTTTTGATAAAGTAGTGGAAATAAATGAATGTCACCTTCAGGCCGAGCCAACCAACGAAATAAGGAAGTATATTGTAGAATATTGTCGAAGTAAGGAGATTCCTTTCTATGACATTAAAACGAAAGAAGGTTGGTTGCGTGGTATAATGATTAGAATAGCTACCACGGGTCAGATAATGATAAACATAATGGTAGGCTTTGATGAAGAAAGTTATCTTAATGGATTACTGGAAAGCGTTAGAACAGCGTTTCCTCAAATTACCACTATTCTCTATACTATTAATGTAAAATGGAATGATAGTATTTACGATCTTACTCCAGTAGTATATACCGGCAACGGATATATAACAGAGCAGTTGGAAAACTATCAGTATAAAATTAGTCCAAAGTCCTTTTTCCAGACTAATACTAAACAGGGAGAGAAGCTTTATACCGTAACCAGAGAGTTTGCGGAACTTACCGGCAACGAAGTGGTGTACGATTTATATTGTGGTACAGGTAGCATAGGGATTTTTGTAAGCGAGAAAGCAAAGAAGATTGTTGGGGTAGAAGTAATTGAAGATGCTATAAGCGATGCAAAAGAAAATGCAGCTATCAATAATATAGATAACTGTTCGTTTTATGTGGGCGATGCAGAAAAGATTTGTAACGATGAATTCTTTGCTAAAAATGGTAAACCCGATGTAATTATTACCGATCCTCCAAGAGTAGGAATGAGCGAAAAATTAGTTAAGAAATTACTGGACATCGAAGCACCTTTAATTGTTTATGTAAGTTGCAACCCGGCAACGCAGGCAAGAGATTTAAGTTTGCTGGATGAAAAATATACGGTTACTAAAATACAACCGGTTGATATGTTTCCACAAACACATCATATAGAGAATGTAGTGCAATTGAAATTGAAAAAATAGTTAGAACATGAGAGATTTCAGACCAAGTAGGTTTCAGATATTACCCGTAATTATTAAGAACCTGCTGATAATAAATGTTATATTCTTTTTAGCCCAGAATACAGTGGGTAAAAAGTTTTTTGATATGGACGATTTATTCGCCCTTCATACTTTTCAAAGTAGTTTATTCCGACCATGGCAATTGATTACCCATTTGTTTATGCATGGCGATTTAGGACATATTTTTAGTAATATGCTGGCACTATGGATGTTTGGTTCTGTACTGGAAAATTACTGGGGTCCTAAGCGTTTTATTACTTTCTACTTCGTTTGTGGTATAGGGGCAGCGCTGGCACACATGACAGTTCTGTTTATCGAAAACCAGCAGATGATAAGTGCCTTCAATCACTTACAAATAAATAGTAATGCAGCTGTGGAAGCTTTTGTTAGTAAATATCCGCCAATGTATAGGGTCGAAACTTTGCAGGATCTTATAACCTCCCGTTTAAACGAAGCTACTATTGGTGCTTCTGGCGCTGTGTTTGGTTGCCTTGCTGCCTTCGGTTATTTATTCCCGAATACGCTTATCTATTTTTACTTTTTTATCCCTGTAAAAGCCAAGTGGTTTGTGCTGATATATGCTGCCTTCGAATTATCGATGGCTATACATAATTCTGCCGGAGATAATGTAGCGCATGTGGCCCATCTGGGTGGAGCATTAGCTGGTATTGTAATGGTTTATTTATGGAATAAAAGAAAGCGCGATACTTTCTTTTAGCATTTTCGAAAAGCAATATTATTATACTATAAAGTTTCAGGCACCACAGTATATAGCTAACCATAACTATATATTTGCCACCTGTATAGCATTTCATTTCTTTTAATAAGATAGTTAATGCCTTAGTTTTATACTGCCCTTATTCATGGGTTAGTATTATTGATAATCAATAACAGAGATGTAGTTTTAATCATGAAGAATTTTGTTTTA
The DNA here is from genome assembly GCA_037129215.1 of Bacteroidota bacterium. Classification (GTDB taxonomy): domain Bacteria; phylum Bacteroidota; class Bacteroidia; order Chitinophagales; family Chitinophagaceae; genus CANFLJ01. Next base: position 5,288 of record JBAXVH010000063.1, read on the forward strand.
ATTATATTATATACAGCCATACCTGCATGGGTACTTTCTCAGGTTAAAACAAATCCAGTTTCAAACTGGACTACTCATTTTCAAACTACAATTGTTTATCAGCATCAGAATTCTTTTGCTGCTAAATATTCTGGTCAGAATAGCCTGGATACTAATGCCAATGAAGCCTATTCTCAGACCTCTACTTTTTACTTTGGTAGAAAATTATGGAAAGGTGCTTCATTTTATTTAAATCCCGAAATTGCAGGAGGCACCGGTATTAGTCATGTAGTAGGATTGGCAGGTGCCACCAATGGGGAAACCTATAAAGTAGGAAATCCTACTCCCACTATGTTTATTGCCAGGGGATATCTGCAACAGATTATTCCATTGGGTAATGCTAAAAATGAATATCAGGCCGATGGAGTAAATCAACTGGCCGATAGCATCCCTGCTTCCCGCTTAGTGTTCTCTGCAGGTAAGTTTTGTATAGCCGATTTTTTTGATGATAATACCTATAACCACGATGCAAGATCTCAGTTTTTAAACTGGAGTATAATGGCGCATGGTGCCTGGGATTTTCCTGCCGATGTTCGTGGCTATACTTCCGGTATAGTAGTAGAGTTAATAAAGCCTACTTGGTCTCTTCGGTTTGCTGCTGTAAGAGTGCCATTACTGGCTAATGGATTATCGATGGACTGGACAATCAGTAAAGCTAATTCCGAAACGCTGGAGCTGGAGAAGAAATGGACTTTACATAAACGTCCGGGTGCTGTAAGGGCTACCACCTTTATTACTTTTTCCAGAGCACCGGAATATAAATCTGCTATCAACGATTTAAAGAATGGCGATAGTACCCGATTATTAGTATTAACAGGGAAAAAAGAATGGGATAATTATGAAGGTAGAAAGGTTGGTTTTGCAATCAATATCGAGCAGGAAATTGCCAATGGAATAGGCATGTTTGCAAGGTATAGCTGGAGTGATGGCCATTCGGGGGCATGGGCATTTACCGAGGTAGATAGAAACTTTCAGCTTGGAATAAGTGTGGATGGAAAGTTGTGGAAACGTAAAGACGATGTTCTTGGTTTTTGTGTTGCAGTAAATGGTTTAGCACCCGATCATAAGGCTTATCTGGAAGCAGGGGGAATGGGCTTTATTATAGGGGATGGAAAGCTGAATTATGGAACAGAAAATATACTGGAAGCTTTTTACAGGACTAAAATAACACCTTACTTATATTTGTCTGCCGACTTCCAGTTTATAACTAATCCCGCATACAATAAAGATCGCTCTGGCCCTATATATGTGCCCGGAATAAGAGCGCATGTGGAGTTGTAGTATATACACATTTTTTATTTTTTACTTGGGCGTTGCCTGCGGCCGGGCTATATCTTCCTATCTATCTGTACCACAAAAGCTACAGGTTAAAAAAGCCATGTATAAAGATAAAGGTTTCCATACTGTGGTACAGATAGGATATTCCTTTATATCCCTAACGCAACAACAAATACAACGCTCCGCCGTTGACACACCCCAAAACCATCTCCACCGGATGATTGGTAAGTACATACTCATACAGATGGTATCAACAACCGAGTATCAGGTAACCATATATGAAGCAACAAGATTATAGAACACAGCTAACGGTTACACATAAAACAGATACCAGTTACACATATCGCAGACAACGGTATACGACTGCAGGATTAACAATGATGCATACCGGACTTAACGGTGTAGCATACACGGACTGTTCGGTGATATGCACGGATCGTTCGTTGGCCATACACGGATCGTTCGTGGTCCATACACCAATCGTTCGGGCATAAGCACG
>JBAXVH010000064.1:0-7034 GCA_037129215.1 Bacteroidota bacterium
ATCCTATCACTGTATTAGCACATACAGTTACCGAAGTAAGTAAGTTTCCTAAAACAACTCCTGATTCAAGATTATATTATACAGGGGTAAGTGGTAGAGCTGTTCACATTCAAAGTGTAAGCGGTGTTCCTGTTTCAGTATGGACCTATACATCTGCTGGTGATAATACCGCAGCTGGTTGTATGAACTTCCCAACTAACGTTTGGAATTCACAATATACTGTTCAGGCATTTGGAGGATATTCTAATCAACCAAATCCTAATTCCTACTTCTTTGTAATTGCAAATGAGGATAATACAAATGTTAATATCACTCCTACTGCCGATATAGTAGATTCAAATGCAAACACTATATTTAAAGATAACACAACTGCTTATGTTTTACATTCGGCTGGTGTTCCTTTTAATGTGAAATTAAATAAAGGTCAGGTGTATACTGGTATCAGTACTTTATCTGGAACTGGAAGCGGTAATAGTGCAGGTAAAGCATTTTCTGCTGATTTGTCAGGAACTAAAGTTGTTACAGATTGTAAAAATAAAATAGCTGTATTTGGTGGTAATGGCAGATGTCTTATTGATACTTCTACTATTCCAAATGCAACTAACTTCCAGACGGTTAATGCATCTACCGGTTCGGATAACTTAATGCAGCAAATGTTTCCAAACTCTGCATGGGGAACTAAATATTTAAGTGTTCCTACCAAAACAATGGAAGATAACTATTATCGTATTTTTGTTCAGGATTCTACCAAAACAAAAGTTACTGTAAATGGAGTATTGCTGGATACTATGACTTTGATAAATAAATTGTTTTATCAATTGTCTGGTTCAAGTATTGCAACTGGCGATTTAAAGCTTTATGATACTTCTGGTTATCACTTTATGGAGATAAGTGCAAATAATCCAATCAGTGTTTCTCAATTTATTGTTGCTGGTGCAATTTCTACAGATAAGAGTGGTACTGCTTACCAGATAGGTAATAATGGTAAAGGTGATCCGGAAATGATTATCCTGAGCCCTATTCAACAATCAATCAATTCTGTTACAGTAGCTACTCCAAGATTCCAGAATAATCTTAGTGGGGCTAATTATATCAATGTTGTTATTCCTAAAAATGGTGTAAAGAGTTTTAGAATTTATAACGATGTAGTAGATTCCAGCTGGATCAGATGGAAACATGTTACTGATAGTGCATACGCTGCTGATCCTGTAAATAATCTGCCTTTCGATCCAACTAATCAATACAATGCCGCTGCATACTCTTACAGAAGATTCAGTGATGCTAATTACGAATTAGTAGATACTGGTACCAGTAGTTATATTTCAGGTGTTGCATATCAGCCAAGTGCTACTTTAATTTATCTTGATAGTGCATTCCAACCTTATCCTACCGATGCTAATTATGCTTATGCAAGATTTAAAGTTGCTATAGGTAATTCATATACTATGTACTCTGATTCTGGCTTCAATGCAATTGCTTATGGTATGGATGCTGGTGAAAGTTATGGTTTTAATGCAGGTACAAACTTGAAAATTATTAATATTCCTTTAGGTCAGCCGCATATAGTAAACAGCATCGATTCTCTTAAAAATTTCCATATCGATCCTCAGGATAATACGGTAACAATTACAAGTTGTAAGTCTATTCCTTCACACTTTACTATAGGGCTTTCTTTTAAACCAGATAGTTTGTCATGGAGCTTTAATATGAACGGTGCACCAAATCCTTATATTTCTCCAAATAATACAGTGCTGCAAATTTCTCCAGTGTTGGATTCTACGCATAAATATCCTGGAACAGATACAACATTGTATTATTTCTATACTTTAAAAGATGCTTCTGGCAATCCAATTAAGTATACTTTCAATCAGTTAAGTCAGGTAAGCCCTACAGGTTCATTCCCGCTAACGGTGGTAGCTTATGCTAAAACTTCAGGAGTGTCATTTATCGATCCGTGTAAAGTAGATACCACATATGGTGTGGCAAAAGCTACTTATAATTTCAAAATATTTGTTACAAAAGGTGTGCATCCAGGATTTACTCCTCAATACGTCAGCTGTACTACTGATACACTTTTCAAATTTGTTGATAATACAACAGATGAAAATTCAGGAGACCCTACATTTATTATTGGTCGTATCTGGAATTTTGGCAATAATAAATCTGATACTGCTAATAAAACTACTATTACCACTACCTATTTATCCAGCGGAGTTTATCCGGTTAAATTAGTGGCAGTAGATAAACTGGGTTGTATTTTCGATACTACGGTTAATCAAAGTATTAAACTAAAACCTATTGCTAAATTTACAGTTAGCTCCGATACCATCTGTGCTGGTGCTGCAGTAACATTTACTGATAAATCAGGAAGTGTAGGAAAAGGAGTATTAGATGGTATTTCTACCTGGGCTTGGGATTATGGCAATGGTTCAAAACCTGTGTTTACAGATAATAGTAGTAAATCAAGTACCTATAGCCAGTTTGGAACTTATCCTGTTACATTAAAAGTTACTAATGGTGTAGGTTGTGATTCTACTTATACATTTAAAAACATATTTGTTTCAGCGAATCCGGTAGCAAGCTTTATTTTCCCTAACGATGTATGTCTTGACGCTGTTGCAGCATTTACCAATAAATCAACTATAGCAGATGGTAGCACATTAAGTTATGTGTGGGATTTTGGTGATACTACAAAGAAAGATAGTACTCATAAAGATGCAGTTCACAATTATACCTGGTACGGACCTTATAATGTTAGCCTTACTGCATATAATAATATTGGTTGTTCTAATACCAGCACACAATTGTTTGATGTATTGTATTCACTTATTCCATTGAGTGTAGGACAAAACTATGAAGAAGGTTTCGAGGGTGCTGCTTTCGCTCCTGTAGCTGCAGGTGGACAAAGATGGCATATTCTTCAGTCTCCGGTAGATAATGTAACCTGGCAGAGAATAAACGCAGGTATTGTTCCTTCAGAAGGTGCTGCTTGTGCATGGATGAACAATTTTGCTTACACAGGTAGCAAACAAATAGATGATTTAAATACACCAGTATTTGGCTTGCCTAAATATCCTGGTATTTACGATTCATTATTCGTGAAATTTGATGTTGCTGCTAAATCTACTGCTGCAGTTGGCGATACGCTCGAAGTATTAATGAGTACTGATTGTAATAACTGGCAAACTATTTACAAAAAATGGGGTGCTGATTTACTGACTATTCATGATGGTACTGAAAATACAGCAGGTGAATTTAAAGTAAATGATAAAAAGTACTGGAGAACAGATTCAGTAAATATTACTGCTCCTAATACATTGGGTGGTGTTTATGCTAAAATTTTACAGACTGGTGGCGATGTAAGATTTAAGATTCGTAACCATAATAATAAGGAAAATAATGTATTTATAGATAACTTTAATTTGTATGTATTAAGACCAAATGGAGTAGGATTTAATACCACAACTATTCCTTTCGATACTTCATTAATTATTCGCTACAATTATCCTCCTACCGATCTTAAGAGATTAACTATCTATGATATGACAGGTAGATTAATATATGTAAAGGACTATAATAACAATGCTCCTCAAAATATTATGCTACATCCAGGATATGGTGGATTACAATACATGGCAAATGGAATGTATGTTGTTGTAATGGAGTATACCGATAAGAAGAGAGCGGTATTTAATTTCTTAAAACAATAAGCTAATTAAAATCTCATAACAAAAAAGGTTGTCTTTATTAGAGACAACCTTTTTTGTTTTAAACCATATGCAACTTCCTGAAAAAGATTTCTAAAAACCGTATTTAACCCACTCTTCAGGCATATCAATGCTAAAGGATAATTCCTGCCCGGAAACAGGATGTTTAAAAGAAAGATAATAGGACTGTAAAAAAATACTCCCACCAGGGATAGTTCTTTTATAGCCATATTTTACATCTCCAACAATTGGGCTCCCTATAGCCGCCAACTGTGCTCTTATCTGATGAAAACGACCGGTATATAATTCAATTTCAAGTAAATGATATTTCTCCGAAGATTTTACTAAAGTATATTGTAGAATTGCCTTTTTACTGTTCTTTATTGCTGTAGTAAAAGCCTTAGCCTTTTGCTTAACTGAATCTTTCAATATCCAGTGTGTTAGCGTATCCTGCTGTTTTTCCGGACAAACATTTACCACCGCTCTGTAATGTTTTTGTACAGCTCTGCTTTGGAATGCATCATTAAGAATGGCAAGACTTTCTTTGTTCAGTGCAAATAATATCAAACCACTTACCCGCTGATCCAGCCTATGTACAGGCAACAGTTCTTTGCCTGCAAATTCAGGTATTAATCCCGAAATAAGCTGTGTGTTCTGAGAATCAATTCCTGCAGGCTTATTCAACAGCAGAATATCATTATCCTGATAAATAATAGAAATCAATAGCTAAATTTTATGCTATATAAACGGATAAAAGGAAAGGAAATTATAATATCAATTTGGACTATTCAACAATTCAATATTTAATAAGCAATTTTATCAATACAGTATTCAATATTTTCAACCTTTTATAAAAACTGTTGTATTGAAATTATTATTAGTTTATTTGCACCTTCAATTAAGAACATAAAAATTGTCAATATGAATATTTCGGATCAGGAAATAAAGCAACTCGAAGAGGTTGCATCACAAGTGCGCAGAGATATTGTACGCATGGTGCATAGTGCTACTTGTGGACATCCGGGCGGATCGCTGGGTTGTACCGATTATCTGGTAGCATTGTATTTTAAGATCATGAATCGCAAGCCAGGTTTTGATATGGATGGGATTGGCGAAGATCTTTTCTTCCTTTCCAATGGCCACGTATCGCCATTATTCTACAGTATATTATCGCGTTCAGGATATTTTCCTACCAGCGAAATGCCTGGTTTCCGTAAACTGGGGTCTATTCTTCAAGGGCACCCAACTACGCATGTACCGGGTGTAAGAATGGCTTCAGGATCTTTAGGACAAGGCTTATCGGTAGCTATTGGTGCAGCTTTAAGTAAGAAATATAATAACGATCCATCTTTAGTATTCTCTTTACATGGCGATGGCGAATTGCAGGAAGGACAAAACTGGGAAGCGGCATTATTTGCACCTCACCATAAAGTAGATAACCTGATTGCCTGTATAGATTATAATGGACAACAAATAGATGGTCCTACCGAAAAGATAATGAGTCTGGGTAATTTGAAAGCTAAGTTTGAAGCCTTCAACTGGGAAGTAATAGAAGAGCCTAAGGGCAATGATATGCGCTCGGTAATTGAAGTAATATTAAAGGCAAAAGCGCTTACCGGAAAAGGCAGACCTGTATGTATCATCCTGACTACACAAATGGGTTATGGAATCGACTTTATGATGGGATCCCACAAGTGGCACGGAGTTGCGCCTAATGATGAACAACTTGCTGTAGCATTAGCTCAATTACCTGAAACACTTGGAGACTATTAAAACAAATTTGATAATTAGCTGATTTGATAATGTGATAATGGAATACCAGTTCACTAATTCGCTAATCCGCTAATTCGTTAATCCGCTAATTATAAACAATTATGAAGAAATATACATTTACAGAAAAGAAAGATACACGCTCTGGTTTTGGTGCTGGACTGGCAGAACTGGGCAAAACAAACCCTAATGTAGTAGCACTTTGTGCCGATTTGATAGGCTCTTTAAAAATGGATGCTTTTATTAAAGATAATCCCGATCGTTTTATTCAGTGTGGTATAGCCGAAGCAAACATGATGAGTGTTGCTGCAGGTCTTACCATAGGGGGTAAAATACCCTTTACGGGCACCTTTGCCAACTTCTCTACCGGTAGAGTATACGATCAGATTCGTCAGTCAATTGCCTACTCAGAAAAGAACGTAAAGATATGCGCCTCTCATGCAGGTATTACCCTTGGCGAAGATGGAGCAACACACCAGATATTAGAAGATATTGGTCTGATGAAAATGTTGCCAGGCATGACCGTTATTAATCCTTGCGATTACAATCAGACTAAAGCTGCAACCATTGCTATTGCTGATTATCAGGGCCCAGTATACTTACGTTTTGGTCGTCCGGTAATGCCTGTATTTACCGATGCTGATCAGAAATTTGAAGTAGGTAAAGCATGGATGGTAAACGAAGGAAAAGATGTAACCATTGTTGCTACTGGTCACCTTGTATGGGAAGCCATCAAAGCAGGGGAACAACTGGAAGCAATGGGTATTGATGCAGAGATTATCAACATACATACTATCAAGCCACTCGATAGCGAAGCTATTTTAAAATCAGTAGCAAAAACCCGTTGTATAGTATCTTGTGAAGAGCATAACCGCCTGGGTGGTTTGGGCGATAGCATTGCGCAATTACTCATTCAGAACGATTTAGTGCCAATGGAATATATTGCTATTAATGATGTGTTTGGCGAAAGCGGTACACCTGCAGAATTAATGAAGAAATTTGGTCTGGACGATCTGCATATTGTAGAAGCAGCTAAGAAAGTGATAGGAAGAAAGGGTTAATTTAATTAATAGAGGAGACAGGAGGGAGGAGATAGGATATACATTTTTATACTGCCACGTAAGATGATTGCGTGGCATTTTTAATGGGTTACTACATTGTAATTAACTTATTACATAAAACTTACAACTTAAAACTTATTACGTATAACATTCTATGATAGAAATAATAGCAGCTTCCACAACTGATATACCGGTTATACAATCGCTTGCCTACAGTATCTGGCCAGTAGTGTATAAGGAAATGATTACTATGGAGCAGATAAATTATATGCTGCAGAACAGGTATAGTAAACAGGCTCTGGAGGAGCAAATGAAAGCTGGTCAACAGTTTTTTCTGGCAAAAGAGGATAATATCTATCTGGGTTATGCTGGTGTAGCACCTACAGATATAGAAACTTTGTATAAACTGGAAAAATTATATGTAGTAAAAGACAATCATAAGAAAAAGGTTGGAAGTTTAAGTTAGCAATTGCAGCAATTACCTGCCGCACAGGCA
>JBAXVH010000065.1:0-6977 GCA_037129215.1 Bacteroidota bacterium
TGAAAAGTGGGAAGCAATGGAAGTAAATAATTTTGATACCATACCTAATGAAATGGAAACGTATTTATTGAAAGGCGGACTTTATGCGGTATTTGATTATAAGGGGTTAAGTACAGATACTACAATATTTAAATACATTTATGGTACGTGGTTGCCAAATTCAAATGACTATATATTAGATGACAGACCTCATTTTGAAATATTAGGTGATAAATACAAAAACAATGACCCTAATTCGGAAGAGGAAATATGGATACCCATAAAACTTAAACAATAGCACCCGGTACTTACAAACGGATTGGTAATAGCGGAGGAAATGCATTAGAATGTGTGTTGGTGAGATATCAACCATTAAGAAAAATCAAATAATAAATTAATGAACTTTCTTATTACATTACTGCGAACAGACCCAAAAAATTATTCACGCAGAGTTAAGGTTTTAATTTTTTGTATAATGATGTTTAGTATCAATTTATTTCCCATTTGGTTGGCAGTTATTTCTTTTGATAGAGGGTCGGAAAATTTACAAGACCTCAATCATGTTAAAGGAGTACTTAAAGGAAGTAGATTAATGAAACATAAACATGAGAGTAGAAGTAGGACATATTTTGAAGATGTTCTTGTACTTAAAATAGATAGTTGTGAAGATGAAATTGGGTTTATGGAATTTGATGAAATTTATCCTATTCTTTCTAAAATAGTAAAGAGCGACGACCAACTATTGTTTGAAATTTATTATGACAAAAAACGCCAAAGAATAGAACAGGATGTAACATTACATACGTTTGATATGAAAATTAATGAAAAACAATATGTATCAATTTATGAAGTGAAGAAATCAGAATATATAGGAGCATTAATATGTTCTATAATTGCTTTATTAATATTTGTATTTACCTACTGGGGGGCTAAGAAAATTATTCGTCAGGGTATTATTGCATAATAAAACAATATTATTATTTCCTAATTGCTTTTCTACATTCATTTATAATTAAGTTATTTGATTGAAAGGACTGGTTACAAGCTGTTTGATCGGTAGCGGCTGGTTCAGGTTTTAATCTAAGGATGATGCGATATCGCAGAGTCCTTTTTCTTTTATTCTGAAGTGTGTTTGAAATGAAGATTGAAAAAGAGACTTCTGCGAGGAAAGGTTATCATAAGGTCATCCCGACGGGATTTTAGTTTCATTTTTAATACTTAGTATCTACCATATGGTCTTTCCTCCGGAACTTTTCGTCCTCGTCTGACGTTGAGCGCTTTTTTGCAGGTGAAGAACAGCAGCAAAGGCAAAAAATTATAAACGGTTGAAACCGTTATTAATGTTTGTTAAATGCGTTTTGTACCCACGATTGAAATCGTGGGCTGTGGGCTACAAAATGATTGACATCTTGAGATGTGAGAACATAACAATTAATATCGTGGGATGTGAAATTATGCGATCTATTGGTTGTTTGCAGCCCATGAATTTATTCATTGGGTAATGAAAAAAACAATATGATAAAACCGTTTCAACGGTTTAAATTGTACTCCACTCCCTTTGGATAAATAAAAAAAGTATAGCACATTCCTTTATAGCGTCCATCGTCTGACGAGTAGGCCGAAACCTGACTGTAATCTAAGCGAGCGACAGGGATAGGAACGGCATCCTTTTTTTTGCCAACTCCTATTCCTAAAGGGTGACTAAATACAGCAAAAAAAAGATACAGAGGATAGCCCGGCACGAAGTGGGCGCCATAATTCAAGTAAAAAATAAAAAGTAAAAAGTAACGAAATACAAGGCACAAAGGCAACAAAGCACTACGTTGAATACATAAAACAAAAATTATATAATACAGATACTGAAAACAACACTCCTTTTTGTAAAAGATTGAATGAATTACTATGCTTTATAGATTCATTTTTAGCTTACCTAATAATCATTAAAACCTACGCTCTATATTTGCGGCTTAACATTAAAAAATAATAATGACAATTCATCGCGAGGGGAAGGCTACCATTGCTATTACGTTTGTAACACTGGCAATTATCAATTTATTAGTAGACAAACTGGTGGGTAACTGCTGCTACATTTCCTGCATTCTGGGAGGAGTTAGTATTGCTTTATTCCTGTTTATTGTGTCTTTTTTCCGTATTCCGAACAGAAAACTGACTATTGACGAAAATAAAATTATTTGTCCTGCCGATGGTAAAGTGGTGGTAATAGAAGAGATAACCGACGTTGAATATTTTAAAGATAAGCGTATACAGGTGAGTGTTTTTATGAGCCCGGCAAACGTGCACGTAAACAGAAACCCTATGAGTGGCGAAGTAATTTACAACCAGTACCATAAGGGTAAATACCTGGTGGCATGGCATCCTAAGAGTTCTACTGAAAACGAGCGCTGGAGCGTGGTTGTGAGAAATAACAAGGGTACAATTCTATACAAACAGATAGCTGGTGCACTGGCAAAAAGAATTTGTAATTACACTAAAGTGGGCGATCAGGTAAAGCAAACAGAAGAGTATGGCTTTATAAAATTTGGCAGTAGAGTAGACATTTTATTGCCTGTAGGAACCACCATAAACGTACAATTGAACGAGGTAGTAAAGGGTGGTGTGACCGTGTTGGCGACTTGGTAATTAGCAAAACATTACAATAAACCCTTTTTCAAGCGATTTGCATTATATATATTTGCGTCTCTAAAAATAAATTATATGAAAAAATTATTATTGGTTGCTCTTTCAGCTTTCCTTATCAGCGGTGTAGCTATGGCACAAGATAGCACTAAAGCAAAAAAAGATTGCGACAAAAAAGAATGTTGCAAAAAAGGAAGCAAAAAATCTTGTTGCAAGAAAGGAGATAAAAAAGAATGCGATCACAAGAAAGAAGAAAAGAAAGAGAATAATTAAACGCTATAAAATGCTCTGTTGTAAATCGGCAGAGCATTTTATAATTTAAACAACACTGTTCTCTACGTTAAACGAAAAAGAAATTTTCTGCATTGCTTAGATAATTCATGTTTTTTATTTAGCATTGCTGCTTAATTAATAATTGTCAAAATAAATATTTCAAAACAAAAATTAAATTGATCATGGCTGACATCAAACCATCTGTTGCACCAAAGGCAACTTCATCAGTTCAACCAGAAAGAAATAGTAACTCTATTTCATGGATTGCACCATTAACTTGTATTATTTTAGGTTACGTTATCTGGCGTTTTGTATTAGGCGCAGACAGCAACTTTACAAACCCTGATAAAAATGGCGGATTCTGGCCAGATCATCATGGTCCAAAAGGAGCATTCGTTAAAATGTATGAAGGTGGTATATTAGTACCATTATTGATTGGAGCTTTCTTAACCGTGGTTACTTTCGTTATTGAAAGATTCTTAACTGTACAAAAAGCTGCGGGTACTGGAAACATTACAGAATTTATCCGTAAAGTACAATTTCATTTAGCTAACAAAGATCTTGATAAAGCGGTTGCAGAATGCGACAAACAAAAAGGATCAGTAGGTAATGTAATGAAATCTGGTTTACATAAGTATAAAGAAATGATTCATGCAGAAGGAATCACTACAGAACAAAAAATAATTGTTATCCAGAAGGAAATTGAAGAAGCAACTGCTTTGGAATTGCCAATGTTGGAAAAGAACTTAGTATTCTTATCTACTATTGCATCGGTAGCAACCCTTTTAGGTTTGTTAGGTACGGTAATGGGAATGATTCGTTCTTTCTCTAAACTTGCTGATTCTGGTGGTGGTGAAGCAGCACAACAACTTTCTCAAGGTATCTCCGAGGCATTGTTTAATACCGCTTTAGGTATTGGTACTTCAGCTATCGCAATTATCATGTACAACATTTTCACTACTCGTATTGATGGTGTTACTTTCGGTATTGATGAGTCAGGATTTACATTAACGCAAAGCTTTGCTGCTAACTACAAATAGTGGTTGCAAAAAAGTTTTGTGGAAAAATGTAAGCACTGAATCTTAATTATCGAATACTAAATTAATAATAATGGGTAGGCCAAAAATACCAAGAAAAAGTACAGCAATAGATATGACCGCCATGTGCGATGTTGCATTTTTGCTGCTATCCTTTTTCATATTAACAACTAAGTTCAAACCTGCTGAAGCTATAGCGGTTACAACTCCAAGTTCGGTTGCCTCTAAAGTAGCCCCCGATAAAGATGTGGTTTTAGTTACGATAGATCCTACTGGTAAAGTATTTTTATCAATGGGTGACGACAAAAACGACCTTGCTAAAAAAGGGGAACTTGCTGATGAAATCATGAAAACTAAAGGCGTAACTTTTGATAAACAAAAGTTTGTGAAAGCACACTTCTGGGGATGTTCTTTTACACAACTTCCAGCCTATTTAAATATTCCTGAAGAGAATAGAAAAGGAAATCTGCTTGCAGGTATTCCTGCCGATTCTACTAAAGGTGGAAATGAATTTGGCGAATGGATAGCTTTGGTAAAGAATGTATATGTAGGATCGAAAATGAATTTGTTGCTGAAGGGCGATAATGCTTCAAAATATCCGGCTTTCAAAAGTGTGATAGACGCATTTAAGAAAAACGATTTATTGAAGTTTCAGATGGTAACAAATCCTGAAAGTATTCCTACAGGTACAGAACTGTGGAAGCAAAGTATGAAGGGAGAAAAGAGAGAAGAATAATTATTAAAACAAACTAAAATATTCCAGCTATGGCAGAAATGGATACCTCGTCGGGAGGCGGGCATAAAAAAGGGCCGGGAGTAAAAAAAGGTAAGAAATTATCTACCCGTGTGGATTTAACTCCAATGGTGGATTTAGGTTTCTTGTTAATCACATTTTTCATCTTTACTACAACAATGAGTCAACCTACGGCAATGAAATTAAACTTGCCTAAGGATGCAGATAAGCCGGAAGATCAGAATAAGGCTAAAGAATCTGGCGCATTGACTGTATTGCTGGGAAAAGATAACCATGTGTTTTATTACGAAGGAATCATGGATAATTCAAATGCATCATCTAAGTTTAAGTCAGCAAACTTCGGAAGCGGAGAAGATGGACTAAGAATGGAAATTATGCGTAAAAAGGCAAGTACACCTGATAAAGATTTTGTTGTGGTAATAAAACCTGGAGCAGAATGTACTTACAAAAATGTGGTGGATGCATTGGATGAAATGTCTATTAATGATGTAAAGCGTTATGCTTTAGTAGATATTTCTGATGTAGAAACTAAATTGATACAATTAACGGAAGGTGCTGCTGCGGGAGCTAAATAATTCAAATAATTAAATAACCTGTGTATCTCTTTCATAAATAGATTTTTAAATGGATATCAATAAAATATTGTCCGCTGATTTTCTGGATATATTATTCGAAGGAAGAAATAAGGAATATGGAGCGTACGAATTAAGAAAAACGTACAATGAAAGGATTAAATATGCTTTGATTGGTACGGTTGTAATTTGTGGCTTATTATTACTGGGAACTTTCATTGCGAATACTGCCAGTAAGAAAAAAGCAGATATTGTTGTTGCGGATGTGGTATTGGATAATGTAGCTAAGGAAGAAAAGAAACCTGAACTACCACCACCACCACCACCACCAAAACAAGAACCACCAAAAGTGGAAGTTGCAAAGTTTACGCCTCCTAAGATTGTAAAAGATGAGGAAGTTAAAAAAGAAGATGAGCTTAAAGAGGTTAAAGAATTAGATAAAGTAAAAACAAGTACTTTTAATCAGGAAGGGGAAAAAGATAATGGAGTAGTAGCGCCACCTGTAGAAACTGGTACTGGAAAAGTAGAAGCTCCTAAAGAAGAAAACTGGGATCAGACATTTACTTCTGTTGAAATTCAAGCTGAATTTCCTGGTGGTTCTGCTGCCTGGGAAAAGTACCTCAGAAGAAATCTTGATGAGTCGATTCCAAGTAACAATGGCGCTCCTGCAGGAACCTATACTGTAACTGTTTCCTTTATTGTGGACAAGAATGGTAACATAAGCGATGTAAGTGGTGTACCTAAGGGCGGTGGTCCGGATTATGGAACTGTAGAAGAGGCTATCAGGGTAATTAAGAAAGGACCAAAATGGAGTCCTGGAGTACAAAATGGTCGTCAGGTGAAATCATGGAGAACACAAAATATCTCCTGGCAGGTACAAGAACAATAATCATTTGTAGAAAATATCTTCAAATCCTCTCAGCTTCAGTTTGGGAGGATTTGTTGTTTATGGGGTACTTGGGAGTGAGGAGACAGGAGGTAGGAGTGAGGAGAATACAGAATACAACTTGAGTCGTGAGGAATCGTGAGTCGTGAGAATACAACTTGAGTGGAGAGGAATTGAATTCGAAATACTATAAACTATGTCTAAATTATCAGGATGGGACGATACAATAGTGGCTCTTGCAACAGCGCAGGGGGTTAGCGCTATTGGGGTAATAAGGGTAAGTGGTGCTAATGCTATTGGTATTATTAATGCTTTGTTTCCTTCCAAAGATTTATCAAAGCAAGCTTCTCATACTATACATGTGGGCATGCTAAAGAACGATGATGAACTACTGGATGAAGCAGTAGTTTCGTTATTCAAAAATCCCAAATCATTTACGGGCGAAGATGTAATAGAAATAGGTTGTCATGGTTCTCCTTTTATTCAGGAAAAGATTATGCAGGCCATTACGCAAAAGGGAGCGAGAATGGCTAAGCCAGGAGAGTTTACCCAAAGAGCCTTCCTGAATGGTAAGCTTGATTTAACGCAGGCTGAAGCAGTGGCAGATTTGATAGCAAGCAATACGGAAGCCAGCAGAAAAACGGCCTTAACAAACATAAGAGGAGGCTTTTCTACAGTATTGTCGGAACTAAGGGAACAACTGATAAAGTTTTCTGCATTGATAGAACTGGAACTCGATTTTTCGCAGGAAGATGTAGAGTTTGCTGATAGAAAATTGCTAAGAGAAAATATTTCTTTATTGCAAAGTCAGTGCAGCAAATTGTTGCAGTCCTTTATAC
>JBAXVH010000066.1:0-6893 GCA_037129215.1 Bacteroidota bacterium
TTTTACTTGATTTTGGGCGTTCCGCAAGCGGCCGTTCCAGCTCTTCCTATCTTTTTTTTCTGCGCTGTATTACGCCCCTTTAGGGGATTGGGGGTGCGCAGAAAAAAAAGGATATTCCCTGCTGGCACTAACGCAATACAAATACATCCAAGACTTGAGATTTGCTTTCAATTCTTTCTAAACAACATATGGGCTAAATCATGACACTTTAAAGAGGTTAATTTTCCAACTCTTATCTTTTATAATATTTTCTATTCTCCAACTTTAAAGTACCCCAGTATCTTTTCCAAAGGACAAAACTTTGTAAATGATGATTGCAAAAGATTTACGCCTACAAACACCCCCAACCATACCCAGTTAACATTTACAAATTGTGTGAGCACAATACTCACCAGAACAAATGCACCAGCAACTCCTCTTATTATTATTTCTTTCATAATTTATATTGAATTTTATAACATAACATAATTGTATTTCTCACGACTCACGATGTATTCCTCACGATTCACGAATCTGTATTACGTTAAACGCTTTGAACCTCTTGAACTTCCTAACAGTTCATATAGCTACAATCCTCTACAGGAAGAATGAAGCCTCGTATAGGGAAAGATGATTGATTCATTTCATTAAATTCCTTTATCAACTTCATAGCACTTGTAGCTTTATCGTTTTCTGTAAAGCTGAAAAAGAATAAAGCTTTGGTATCAGAATCACTTCTGGCAAACCAGTTATTCAACAGGTATCCATCATGCTCGTTCTTGTGCCCGATAGTCTCCGATACACTAAAAACATTTATCTGTGCAGCTTCTAATATTTTAGATACGTTATGCATATCTTCTCTGATGCTGGTAACAACAACCATTTTCATATAGACCATTTTTATTTATTAGTAAATCTTAATTCTTTATCGCTAAGTTGCAAGTAAACATCAAGGCTACTTACTTACAACCTAAAACCTATTACTTACCACTTACTTATATTTCTTTCTCATCATTTTATAGTACAGTAATGGCACTACCAGTAGCGTAAGGAAAGTAGAGGTAATAGTTCCACCCATCAAGGATATTGCCAGCCCTTGAAAGATAGGATCGAATAGGATAACAATTGCTCCTAATGCTACTGCACCTGCAGTTAAAACAATTGGTGTAGTACGTACAGCACCTGCTTCTACAATGGCTTGTTTCAATGGAATACCTTCTTCAAGACGGATATTAATAAAATCAATTAATAGTATCGAGTTCCTGACCATCACCCCACCCAGTGCAATAAAACCAATCATGGAAGTTGCGGTAAAATATGCTCCCATTAACCAGTGCCCTGATAATATTCCTATTAGGGATAATGGAATAGCTGCAAGCATAATAATAGGCACCGTAAAGTTTTGAAACCATGCTACTATCAGCATGTAAATTATAATAATCACTACTAAGAATGCTATACCTAAATCACGGAATACTTCGTAGGTAATCTGCCACTCTCCATCCCACTTTAAACTATAATTATCTTCCAGTTCGGGCTGATGGGTATATTCTTCTTTCAATGCATAGCCACTAGGCACTTTTATAGATTTTAAACTATCCGACACTTTACTGATAGCATAGAAAGGGCTCTCCATTTTACCTGCCATATCAGCCGTTACATATACTACTCTCTTTTGATTTTTACGATAAATACTTTTCTCTTTTATACGTTGAGAAACATGTACCAGATCACCCACCGATACAGGCATTCCCTGTTGATTGATAACGGTCAGATTCTTTAAATCGTTGATAGAAGATTTATCCTGATCATTCAATTGAAGCTTAATATTTACCTGACTAAAAGTTTCAGGAGTATGAAGTGTGCCTATAGTTGCTCCAGATAGTGCTGCATTTATTACCCCTACCACTTGTGCAGGCGCTACGCCATATTGCATAGCTTTTTCTTTGTCTACTTCAAAGTTGTATTGTGGCTGATCATGCTCTACTCTCCAGTCAACGTCCACCACATCAGCAGTTTTTGCAAGACGATTCTTTACCTGTTCTGCAATAGCAATCTGCTTGTCATAATCAGGGCCATATATTTCTGCAACAATGGTAGATAAAACAGGAGGTCCTGGAGGTACTTCTACCAGCTTAGCATTGGCATGATAACGGTTGGCAATTGCCTGTACGCCCGCTCTCATTTGTTTTACTATATCATGGCTCTGAATGGAACGTTCTTTTTTATCTACCAGGTTCACTTGTATGTCCGCTACATTATCCCCTTTACGCATATCGTAATGCCTTACCAGTCCATTGAAACTGATAGGTGCAGCAGTACCTACATACTCCTGATAGTTCACTACCTGTGGTTGATGAGCAACATATTCAGCAATCTCTGTAGTAACTGCAGCAGTCTTTTCCAGCGTAGTTCCTTCCGGCATATCTATCACCACCTGAAACTCGTTCTTATTATCAAATGGCAGCATTTTTACAGCAACTGCTTTGGTATAAATCATGGATAAAGAAGCCAATAGGATCAGTATAATACTAATCATGAATGTCCAACGTTTCCATCTTACTTCCAGCATAGGGAGAATCATGGAATTGTATATTTTATAGATACCTGTTTTCTCTAATACGGTATGCTCTTTTGTTTTTCCAGGCTTTTCTTTTTCTCTTAAGAATATATACCCAAGATATGGTGTAAGGGTCAATGCTACTATCAGTGAGAGCATCATGGCAATACTTGCTCCTATTGGCATTGGGCTCATATAAGGTCCCATTAATCCCGAAACAAATGCCATGGGCAATACCGCAGCAACTACAGTAAAGGTTGCCAATATAGTAGGGTTCCCCACTTCATTAATGGCATATATAGCAGCCTGATGAAAAGGTAGTTTCTTCATCTTAAAATGGCGGTGCATATTCTCTGCAATAATGATAGAATCATCTACTACTATACCCGTAATAAATACCAAGGCAAACAAGGTTATACGGTTTAAAGTGTAGTGCATGAAGTAATATGCAAATAGCGTTAATGCAAATGTTACTGGTACAGATAAGAAGACCACTAATCCTCCTCGCCATCCCATTGCCAGCATTACAAAAAGTGTAACCACTACAATGGCTATAAATAAATGGAACAATAATTCAGATACTTTTTCAGAAGCAGTTTCGCCGTAGTTTCTGGTACTGCTCAGATGAACTTCATCGGGTAATAAATCCTTTTTCAAGTGTTCTACTTTACTCAATATCAACTCGGACAGATGCATGGCGTCTGCTCCTTTTTTCTTTGCTATAGATAAGGTAACAGCAGGATATGCAGAACGGAATCCTTTGCTAGTATCTTCTTTTCCTTTTCCAAACAATACATACTGCACAGGTTTTTCAGGACCATCTTCAATAGTGGCTATTTGTTTTAAATAGACAGGCTTCTGATAATTACTCCCCACTATTAAATTGGCTACTTCATCAGCAGTAGATAAGAAGTTTCCGGTCTCTATAGAAAAGGCTGTATCCAGTTTTATCAGACTACCACTCAGCATCTGCACATTGCCTCCCTGCATCTGTTTACTGATAGAAAGGAAGTCAACATGATTCTGGGTCATTTTTGTTTTATCCAGTACCACTTTTACTTCTCTGCTTCTTCCTCCTATAACATTGATGGCAGCTACATCGGGTATCTTTTTTATTTCATTGTTCAAAGCCTCGCCCATCTGCCTTAACTGAAAATCGCTATAATGATCACTCCATAAAGTCAATCCTAAAACAGGTACATCATCTATGGCTCTTGTTTTCACTAATGGAAGCGTAACACCCTGTGGCATCTTGTCCATATTCTTCATAATTTCATTGTACAGTTTCACCAGCGAACGCTCTACATCTTCGCCTACATAAAACTGTACAATCAGCATTGCCTGACCTTTCATGGTAGTGGAATATACATACTCTACCCCCTTGATATTGGAGACAATTTTCTCCATCGGAGCAACCACTTTAGTCTCTACTTCTTTAGGTTCCGCACCCGGATACCCAATCATGATATCGGCAATAGGAACTTCAATCTGCGGTTCTTCCTCTCTTGGTATCAGCATAGTGCTGTACCCTCCAATCAACAAAAACGCAATCATCAACAGCACGGTCAGCTTCGACTTTATAAATGCGTTTGCTATCTTACCTGAAAAGCCTTCTTTCATTATAATTCTTTTTAATTAAAACCTAAATGTTATGTATGTTATCTCGTGAGTCGTGAGAAATACATCGTGAATCGTGAGGAATACAGGATTCAATTTCTCCAACTCCACATTTTAATTGTATTACTCAGAACAATATAATATTTGTATTAATCACGACTGACGACTCACGCAACTCACGATGTATTCTATATTGCTCACGATTCACGACTCACGCAACTCACGATATATAAATTATTTCTTCTCCGTTATTGCTGCTCCGTTAAACAACTTTCCATCTGCCGATAGTACATATTGTTCGTCTGCTGCAAGTCCTGACAATACTTCTACTTCATTACCAGATACCTTTCCTAATCTTACCCATCTCAGCAAGGCTGTATGATTTTTACTAACAGCATAAATACCAGTTAACTGATCTTTATACAGAATACTTGAAACAGGCACCAACACTGCATCGGTGCTTTTATTAGTTGCTTTCATTTCCATTGGAATAGCAACATTTGCATACATACCAGAATGAAGACCAGCCTTATCTTTTTCAGGCACTTCCAGCTTAATTACATACTGTCCTCCGGTGAATTGAGAAGAAGGTGCAATCTGTTTTACGGTAGCATTAAATTGCTTGTTCAATGACTTTATCACAACACTTGCTACACCATTCATTTTAATAGATTGTATTTCGCTCTCCGGTACATTCACAGCGATTTCTACACTACCACTTTGTTCTATAGTCAGTATTGGCATACCCGGATTTGCTAAGCCACCCGCTTCCATAAACTTCAGCGATACTACTCCAGCAAATGGTGCAGTCAATGTGGTATATGCCAGATTAGCATCTACTTCATTACGCATTTGTTTTGCTGCTTCCAGCTTTGCTTTCATGGATTGATATTGCAGGGTTACATTCTCTACTTCTTTAGCAGTAGCACTTTGTTGCTTGTATAGATTCTTAAATCTCTCAACATCCTTTTCTGCATTTTTACAGGCAGCTTCTGCTTCTGCTATCATTGCCTCGGTCTGTCCTTTTTTAGAACTGATATCATCATGGGTAATCTTTACCAGCACCTGACCTTTCTGTACTACATCACCCACTTTTACAGTAAGTTGAGATACAGTTCCCATAATCCTTGTACTGATATTGGCGGTTACTGCAGCCACTACCTGTCCGCTGAGTTCCATGCTGTTATCCTTAATAGTTTTAGGTACTGCCACTACTACACTTACAGGTGCAGCAGTCAATTCGGTTTCGGCAATTTTCTCTTTCTTAGAAGAACAGCTTGTCATGATGAATAAGGTAGATGCAACAACAGTTAGTTGCAATGTTTTAATAGTTAAACGCATATAATTATTTAGTTTTTGACGATGATGAAATAAGTAATTGCAGATAAGCCTGCGATAAATTAAGATTAAATAATGCCTGACGGTTTGCCAGCTTTTCCTGAGATACCTGAGTAGTAGCCATCATAATATCGGTTGTATTTACAAGCCCCTGTTCAAAACGGTTCTGCAACATTCTTAAGCGCTCTTCTGCCTGACGGATAGACGATTGATGTTGTAAAATTTCGGTCTGTGCATCTGCTATATCTCTTTGTGTTTTATTCAGTTCTACGGCACTTTGTTCTTTCTGTTGCTGTAGTTCGTCTGCCATTTTATTGCGTTCCAACTGTTGCGTAGCAATTGTATTTTTATTTTTGTTGCCACTAAATATATTCCAGGACAATTGTACGCCAGCCAGATAAGCATTCGCACCAAAGCCTAGCATGGACGCATCATTCAGTTGATATGAAGCAAAAGCATTCAGCTTAGGATAAGCAGCCATCCTGGTGGATTGTATCATACAATCAGTTGCTTCTATTCCCTTTTGCATTGCCATAAAATCGGGACGGGTATCGGAGAGTTTTGCAGCATCTTTATTCATTAAAGGAGCAACTTCTTCTACCGTATAGACTACACCAGTTCCTTTACCCATCAGCAATCCAAGATAATCGGAGGCATTATAAATATTGCTCTTCGCCTTTGCCAGATTGGTTTCTGTAGTAGCTACAAATACTTCAGCATTCAACACTTCGGTCTTTTGTACCAGTCCCTGATTATAGTAGTCTGTAGTAAACTTCTTTATTTGTTTAGCGGTTGCAAGAGCTTCTTCCAGCACCTTTACCGCATCGTATGCAACCCCCAGTTGCAGGTAGGCTTTCTTTACTTCAAAAGCAATGTATTCCTGTGTTCTTTCTGTCTTGTAAGCATATATATCTTTCTGTACAGCAGCAGCCTTCCGCATATACAACATATCCATATTAATAATGGGCTGTTGTAAGTCCAGCTTAGTGGTAAAGTCGGGTGTACCATTTGGATGATTCAAGGTAGCAGGATTAAAATCTGCAGCAGCAATACTCTTTTGCTGTAGTTTAAATCCAAAGGCATTAAGAGGATTATTAGTCGACATAGCAGTGTACGACAATCCTACCTGTGGCAGATAGACAGCTTCTGTCTGACGATACTTTGCCAACGCTATCTGTTCATCTTGTTTTGCCAGCTTTACCGAGCTGTTATTGGTAGTTGCAGCGGTTATTGCTTCTGCTAATTTTAATAGTTTAGCACTATCCCTTTGTGCTATAGCCTCGCCCAATATTGTTACCAACATCAAAGCGAGTGTCATCAATCTACCAACCCATTTACATTTCCTGTATACTATCATATTCTGATTATTTACAGCAAAAGTATTTTTGGGGTACTACCA
>JBAXVH010000067.1:0-6884 GCA_037129215.1 Bacteroidota bacterium
ATCCATTATCAGTTGATAAATATAGTAACAAGGTTTGCTTTCCTGAAACAATACTCTTCCAGTTATTGATAATGGTATCTATTTCATTGTTGTTTCTATAAGCAAGAAATACATTACCTGTCTGAGCAAAAGTTGTTTTAATATGATTTATTCTATCCTGCTCTTTTTCAGGACGGGTAAATTCATGTTTTTTAATGATGTCTTTTTCATAATCATCTACACTACTTACCGCCACTAATCCTGTCTGACTTCTGCCATCCATTATCAGTTGATAAATATAGTAACAAGGTTTGCTTTCCTGAAACAATACTTCTCTTTTTATGAAGGCATCAAGGTTATCTTTTGCCTGTTGATATACCAATGGTGAATAGTGGTCTACATCATCTTTTAAATCTATCTCACTCTTGGTAATATGTAAGAAAGAATAAGGGTTTCCCTGCGCCTCTATTTTCGCTTCTGCACTATTCAATACATCGTAAGGACGACTAGCTACCTGTTTAGTAAACTGGGGCTGTGGTCTTAACGCTTTAAATGGTCTAATTGTACTCATTAATTAATCTTAATCTATGTTTATTATCTTATTTTCTTATCCGTTTTTAGCAGCAAATTCTTTCATCAGATTGCAGATAGCTTCTACACTTTCCAATGACAGCGCATTATACATACTTACTCTTATACCACCTACTGTTCTATATCCTTTTACCCCTACCATACCATTCTCTTTACACTCATCTAAAAACTTATTTTGTAAGGCTTCATCCTCTATAAAGAAAACAGCATTCATTCTACTCCTATCTTCTTTAGCTACGTAGGTTTTGAATAAAGGTAAACTATCGATAGTGTTGTAGAGTAAAGTTGATTTCTGAAGACTTCTTCTTTCCATTTCTTTCAGTCCTCCTTCTTTCTTTATCCAGCGAAGCGTAAGCAATGCAATATACACTGCCAGAACAGGAGGCGTATTCATTAAAGAACCAGCATCAATATGCTTTCTATAATCCATGATGGATGGAACAGTACGTTGTAAGTTTTGTAAAAAGTCTTTCTTAACTACTACAACCGTTACACCAGCCGCACCCATATTCTTCTGTGCTCCAGCATATATCAAAGAGAATTTATTGAAAGGAATTTCTCTGCTGAAAATATCACTGCTCATATCAGCAATTAAAGGAACTTCCGTTTCAGGAAAAGAAAACCATTGCGTTCCTTCTACCGTATTGTTGCTGGTAAGGTGCAGGTATTTATTTTCTGATCCTATAGAAAAGTCTTTATTAATGTAAGTATAGTTCTTATCTTTTGATGAAGCAACCACATTTACTTTTCCAAATAAAGAAGCTTCTTTAGCAGCCTTACTTCCCCATACACCATCGTCGCAATATGCAGCCGACTGATTGTTATCCAACAGATTCATTGGTACCTGCATAAACTGAGCAGTTGCACCCCCTTGTAAAAATAAAACTTCATAAGAATCATCCAGCTGCATCAGCTCTTTTACCAATGCTCTTGCTTCTTCCATTACCGGCACAAACCATGGTGATCGATGACCTACTTCAGCAATGGATAAACCAATGCCATTAAAGTCGATTAATGCCTGTGCTGTTTGCTCCAATACTTCCTTAGGTAATACGGAAGGTCCGGAATTAAAATTGTGCTTCATAATTACTATAATGGGGTGGCAAATGTAAGATTAAACGATGATTAAGCACTCTATAATAGTATGGAGTGTTTAAAACTGAGATACAATAGGGTTTACAGCATCTCTATTACCATTTTAAACCTATTAAACTCCTTAAATACAGAATTTTTATGCAGTTAATCAACAAAATTGGAAACACCACCACTTACCGTAAATTTCATTGCTTCAGCAGGGGTAATATTGTGCATTACTATTACTTTTTCCTTTGGTACGATATAGGTAATACCACTTATTGCATATGAGTGTGGTACGTATACTACAATATGGTCTATTAATTCGAAAGCGCTGGCATCGGCCTGGGTTATAAAACCTACGCGCCATACATCATTAGCATCTACATTAACCAGAACAGGTTTATCGAACTTCTTTTTATTGCCGGCAAATGCTTCCAGAAAATCTTTTACAGAAGTATAAATAAATTTGATACCGGGTGTATTCTCCAGCACTTTATCCAGTATATCTACCAGTCGGGTTACTATAAAAGAAGAAGATATTCTACCTACAATAATAACCAGTGTAATAAATACTACAAACCCAATACCTGGTATTCTCTGCAGATTTCCATCAGCATCTTTAGTAATCAGTTTAGGTAAAATACTATGAATAATAGATGGTAAGAAACCATCAACCATATTAAAAAGAGAATAGATAACATAAAAAGTAATGCTTACCGGAGCCATTACCAACAGACCTTGCAAAAAATACTGTAATAGTCTTTTCAGATAAAGCTGTATACGAATAGAAAGTCTTTTATTGCCCATGATATTTAACTTACAGACTGCAAGTAATGGAGATTTTTGTAATTATGCGAAAAAATTTAGTTGATAAAAGATTCTTTGCTAACTAATAGATAAGTAAAATGGATTTTAGATGATTGTTTGCCAAATACTTTTTTATTTTTATGTTTGTTGTATAAACAATTCAACAATGAAACAGACAATCCTTTCTTTAATCGTAATTTTTTTGTCATTCAATTTAGCTTTCTCACAAGATACTATTCATTTAAAAACAACACAACGACATAAAGTAATTACCGACAGATGTCCTCAATTATTATTTGCCGAATTGGGAGGTCCAGGTATTTTATCTGCAAACTATGATTTTCGATTCAATAAAACAACTGATGGATTAGGTGCCAGAATAGGTATGGGTTATTTTACCTTAGGAACTGATAACAGTATTACAACAATACCTATTGGATTAAATTACTTATTGGGTAACAATGGAAAGTTTTTCGAAGTTGGTATTAATGAAACATTTTTAATGGCTCATTTTAGTAACTCTACCTTTTCTTTTTCAAACAACAGTATAAATACTAACGTAAATTTCACAACAATGTGTCTGGGGTATAGAAGTCAACCCGATAAAGGTGGATTTAATTTCAGAGGTGGATTAATGCCTATTTTCTTCCAAGGAAATACTGGCTATTCAATTTACTTAAGTTTCGGTTTTAATTTTTAAGATATATGGCTACAAAATTGTAGAAGCCACT
This sequence comes from Bacteroidota bacterium, assembly GCA_037129215.1. Lineage (GTDB taxonomy): Bacteria > Bacteroidota > Bacteroidia > Chitinophagales > Chitinophagaceae > CANFLJ01. Next base: position 3,186 of record JBAXVH010000067.1, read on the forward strand.
GCTACCGGGCTCATGCCATTATGGCCATTTGCATTGCTGGCTATTACTGCTACTTTAACTATTTCCATGGGCTTTAAATTATTAAAAACAACACTTATTTTAGTAGTGTTAATAATGCGTATTTCAGAACCTGAAGGAATAAATATTTCACGGCCTACTGTAGTGATATTAAACTGTCCTTGCATGTTTAATATAAAACAATAATTAGTAGCACCTTTTACTTTAGCAATCTTTGCTTTTAAACCTCCTCCGCTAATTGCTTTTAACGTTACAAAACCAGCTATACCGGGTTTTATTCCAGCGCCTCTTTCATCGCTGGTACTTTCAAATCCTGCGTTATGAATAATGGTAGCATTGCCATTGGCTATTTTATTTACAAATTCAGCCTGTGTATGCAAATAACTATTCAACAGGATTGTAGAACTCTTTAAATTATCTTTAGCAACAACTCCATTTTTTCTTACACTATAATCCCTCTCTACTTTTACAGCAGCATCAGTCATGGAGTTCAATGCAATTTCTGGAGAAAGAAAGTCGTCATCTATTTTCATTGCCGATACAGTCCCCAATGCAAATGAAGCCATTTGTAAAGGTTTCTTAATAGACCATGATATTCTTACAATTACTTTTCTGGACATGACATTGAATTTACTTGTAGATCAATAATACCTGCAAGGTAGTTAAGATAAAACTGGTATTATATAATACTTTTATTTTCTTATATAGGATTAGAAAAATGTTATACAGGATTAATTTATTCCTATATAATTTTATTGCTTTCCTATATAGGTTTAAATCATTCCTATATAGGAATATATTTATTCTATATAGGAATGATTAATTATTATGTAAGTAAATTCAATTCCTACATAGGAATTAATTATTCTTATGTAGGAAACAAAAAATCTTATGCAGGAATGAAAATAGTTTGCTTATGTTTGATTTTAAACAGCGTATGTTATATACAAACTAAATACACAAAAAACATACTCATAATTTAGCTAAAGAATATTAGGTATTAAATGATTATAAATACAAAGATTCAATTTGAAGAATATTGCTCCTTAATGTTTATGCTAACATATAGGAAAGCAACTACTATTATATCTGCATTATTAGGACTATTTTCAATTACAATGGGTATACTTATACTGTCTGATTATTATGGAGGAAATAATGATGGTCTTTTCCCTCTTTCCATTGGCATATATATAGCTTTTATACGACCCATTTTTGTTTACAGGCTATTTCACAAAAACTATTATTCTACTAAACTACTACAGGAGAGTGTTACTTATGAATTTACAGAGGAGAAAATGAAGATAATCGGTGAAAGCTTCACTTCTGAATCAGAAATAAGCTCATTGTATAAAATTGAAGAATTGAATAACTGGTTTCTAATTTATACAAATCGTCAGATAGCTAACCTGATTCCTAAGAAGAACCTTACCGAAGAGGAAGTATTGGAAATACGCTCCATTTTTTTAAACACAAAAGGTATTATTTTAATACTAAAACCATGAAACACTATTTAATTACTTTTTGTTGTTTTATTTTCTTTACATCAGGCATGTGCCAACAGATATTGGTTCCTTACAAAGCAGGGGACAAATTTGGCTTGAGCGATGTAAATGGAAAATTAGTAGTAGAGCCAGAGTATATCAGCATAAAATGGTTGAACGGCTCTTATTTTGAAACTTTGAGTGAGACAATTTTAAACGATACTATAGAAACATCTCCCTATCACTTTTCTATCAGAAAAAATGAAAGAACTTCATTAAGTGGAGTACTATATAAAGACAAAGAAATTTTAAAAGACGAGCCGTTTAATAATATAAAAGTAATGCCCGGAAAGTGCATCCTTGCTAAGTGCGAAAGCAGAGCCAGCCGGATGACTAAAGAACAATATGAACGCTATAATCATCATGACAGGTTTGCTTCTTTATTCAGTATGAATGGTAAAAATATTTATCCCGATAATTTCAAAACACTCTATATATGTGATACGATCAATATTGTTTTGAAAGGAAAAGAAAAGAAATACATTCTGTTTGAAAGCACTAATTTCAATAGTCAGTATAGCTTATTTATTTTCGACATTTATAAGCAGGAAATTACCGATTGGTTATTAAAAGATGTGCTGAAAATGCATATACATAAATCTTTTGACGGAATTAGAAGTCAAATTATTGATTATACAGATGCTGAATATAATGTAGTATCTGCTACCTTAGATTATAGTGCTGGAAAATGCATCCTTAATAAAATAAAACCATCTAAAAAAGAGATCAATAATCAGGAAGGAATCAGCGATAGACCTATGTATGGTAATGGTGGAATGGAAGACATGGCAGTTGTAGAAGCACCCCAAGAATCAAGGATAAAGGAACCTTATCAGCGACCAGCTTTTATACCTTATTTTCAGCATTACAAAGATTCATTGTTCTATCTTACCGACTACAAAGAGAAAACATACATCAACATTCCTAATGAAATTACTGTATTATATCAGGAGCCATTTTCTATGGTACAATACCAGCCACTTATTTATAAAATGAATAATATGTTTGGCTTTATTGATAAAACAATAATTCAAAATCCTGTTTATGATTCCTTGATTTATATGGGTAGCTATTATCTGGCATTTATAAAAGGAGTTGATAAAATACGCTGTGGCATACTGGATAATAAAGGAAAAGTAGTAATTCCTTTTTTGTACGATTCTATACAAAGTAGTCTAAAACAGTATGCGGTTAGTTACATGGGAAATAATGAAAACAGATTTAGTATAGAGGCTAAGAAAGATTATAGTTATAACAGAAGAACAAATTCTTTGAAAAGCTATTCTATAGCCCAATCGGACAGACTAATTGTGTACATTAATAGTAAATGTGGAATGATAGATATGAATAACGAAACCATACTTCCCATTTATTATGATGCTATTGCAGAGAACGGTGTAAGCGGATATTCCGGATCGAAAAGTAATTTTATTATCTTACTGCAGGATCATTATTATGGCCTTACTTATATAGAATGGAATAAAGAGCTAAAACGATTGGCAGCTACCAATACTGTTAAGCCTGTTTTTAAGGCAATACCAGGTTATTTTTATCAAGATTATTATTCAATAAAAGGCTTTAAATTATTTGCCTTGTACGACGAACATTTTAAGTTTAAAGGATATGCAAGAGAAGATGGTTTTATATATAGTAATGAACAGCAATAAATAAAATTTTGTACTATTAATCCCTAATGATTAAAAGGAACTTTGCACATCTTTTATCAGCAATTCAAAATCATCCAGTAAATTTTCATAAGAGTACTTTTCGCCCAGTTTATTTGCTGCAGCAATAATGTCTTTTCTGAAGTCCTCGTTTTTATAACTAAGAATCATTTGTTTAGATAAAGACTGTGCATCTGATAATTCTGTCCAGTAAAAAGCATCTTCATTATGCGTAGCAACTGCTACAGATTTGCAAACAATAACAGGAGTATTACAACTAATAGCCTGTAATATTGGTAAGGTAATATTGGTAAGTTTTGCAGGATAAATCATAGCATAGGAAGCCGCTATTAGCTTAGAGCTAACAAGCTCTGCAGGATTATCTACAACCACTACATCCTCTTTATGCTTATAGTTCTTAAGTTTTTGCTGAATAGTATGTAAGTGCATATAGCAAATAATTACCAGTTTCA
>JBAXVH010000068.1:0-6863 GCA_037129215.1 Bacteroidota bacterium
CCCTTACCCACAATACTCTTTTATTCAGGGAGGAGACGGTGGCATGGAGTATGCTATGGCTACCCTGATTAGAAACTCCAGCTTAGGAACTGTGTTTCATGAATGGCTTCATAGCTGGTATCAGCAAATGCTTGGAACCAACGAAAGTTTGTTTTCCTGGATGGATGAAGGGTTTACCGAATATGCAACTGATCAGGTATCCAACTATTACTATACTAACTGGGCATTATCTTCTCCTTTTGTAAAGAATAGTCAGGCAGCAATTGACGATGCAACTGCAGTGTATAAGCGACTTCCCTTAGTAGAAGCGGCCAACTATGATGGTTACTTTTCGTTGGCAAAGAGTGGCATGGAAGAACCTCTGAGTACCCATGCAGATCATTACAATTCTAATTGGGCATACAGTGCAGCTTCTTATAGTAAGGGAGCTGTATTTCTGAATCAACTGGGTTATATAGTTAGTGATAGCCTGAGAAATAAAATACTATTGGAATACTATCGCCAGTGGAGATTTAAACATCCTAATGCTAACGACTTTATAAGAGTGGCTGAAAAGATCAGTAATCTGAACCTGCAGTGGTATAAAGAATACTGGATGAACAGTACCAAAACTATTGACTATTCTTTAGGGAATATCAGCACAGATACAATTACCGGTAAAACCCAAATCACACTTAAAAGAATTGGCAAAATGCCCATGCCTGTTGATGTATTAATAACTTTAAAAGATGGGAATAAGGAGTATCATACAATACCGCTTGATTTAATGTTTGGAGCAAAGCCTGCTGAAAATGGGAATAAGTTAATTGTTGATAAGGAATGGCAATGGACACACCCAGAATATACTTTAGAAACTTCATTAAACTTATTGAATATTAAGAGTGTAGAAATTGATCCTTCGCAAAGGATGGCTGATGTGAATAGGGTAAATAACAAGCTGGTGATACCGGAGTAACAAGGAGACCGTAGAAAGGATTTAGGAGACAGAATACAGGAGATAGAAGAATACATGTTGCTGGTTACAAGTTACGAGTTTGGGGAGATTGGTCAATTATTTTATTATATAAAGTTATATAAACTAAAAGAGCCGTGTTTTTGAACACAGCTTTTTTAGTTTAATCCTTTGGGAATTATTTATATTCAGGAGTATATTTAGTACTGCTTTGAATTTCTACATCTGGTTTTCCTTTGTAACGATGTTGGTATAAATTGTAACAACCACCTGTTACAAAAGATAAAATACAAAACACTTTAAGATAGAATAAAAATCTTGAAGAGTTAACCCAGCTTTGAGTAAAATCTTTATTTGTTGACTGTTCTGACATATTGTTTGAATTAGCGCAAAAATAATAAAGGATTTGATATTACAAATATCTGTGGGAAATTTATTTAGAAATAATTTTATCAGGGTTGTTTTTAATGTATCCTTCCCATCCTTTTAAAGCTTTAGTACCGCTATTTAATACTGAGTTTGATTGATAATGATGGCAAAGCGCTACCGCCAAAGCATCGGTAGCATCAAAATACTGTGGTCGATCTTCTATATTCAATATTCTTTTCAGCATCTGCCATACTTGTTCTTTATCCGCAGTTCCTTTGCCGGTAACTGACTGTTTTACCTTTTTAGGGGAGTATTCAGTTACCTCTAATCCTGCTTGCATAGCTGCAGCAATAGCTACTCCCTGGGCCCGGCCAAGTTTGAGCATACTTTGTACATTCTTTCCAAAGAAAGGAGCTTCGATAGCGAAAGTGGTAGGACGATACAGTTTAACCAACTCGGAAACTTTAGTATGAATCTTCTCGAGTCGGGCATAATTATCCAGATCTTTAGCTGACATTTTGAGTACGTCCATTAGCAGAACCTGCAATTTATTGCCATCTGCTTTCAGCAAAGCATACCCCATAACCTGTGTACCTGGATCGATACCTAATATTATACTACTCTTCATCAGAGTGTGAAAATAGGGTAATTTATGATAATATTTTTTATGTGAACAATACATCATTAATTTGTAGTTCTTTACAAACACATGCGACTAAGCAGACCCATTAGGATTATAGTTAATTATCTGTTGGTGCCGGTTCTTATTATCTGGCTATTATTTTCTATCTACCATCAGATAACCCAACAACAAAATCTGGAACAGGCATGGCAGAATATCTCCGGCTCATTTACTTCAAAAGACTGGTGGAAACTTTGGGTAGTGATTTTACTGGTAATTGTTAACTACGGACTCGAAGCTAAGAAATGGCATTTACTTGTTTCAGAAGTTCAAAACATATCCTATTCTAAAGCATATAAAGCAGTATTATCCGGTCAGAGTTTTGCTTTTAATACCGTAAACAATGTTGGTGAATACTTTGGAAGAATTGCTCATTTGGAAGAAGGTAAAAGACTTAAAGCAATTTCTGTAACCATTGTAGGCAGTATCAGTCAGTTTATTGTAACCTTATTAATGGGTATTGGTGGATTAATTTATTTAAGAAATTGCATCCTGGATACTACCCATTTCATTCAAGGGTTAAACAAGTTCTGGATAGATGGACTAATTTTTGCTTTAAGTGCAGGAACAATAGTTTTGTTGTTGGTATATTATGAAATAGCATGGATAACAAAGCTATTAGAGAAGGTGCCATTTATACATAAAATATCGTTCTTTATTGTCAACGTGGAGCATTTCACTAAAAGAAAGCTCTCCATAATTATGTTCTTATCCCTACTTAGATATACTGTCTTTGTACTTCAATACATAATTCTGATGCAGCTGTTCAAAGTTGATATTGGCATCATAACAACCGGCTGGATGGTATGTGTTATGTTTCTGGTGCTTGCAATTATACCCAGTATTGCACTGGCAGAATTAGGTATCAGAGGTGAAATAAGTAAACAGATATTCGGATTGTTAAGTACAAACATTTTAGGGATTACCTTTGCGGCTGCTCTAATTTGGTTTATTAATAGAGTTTTGCCAGCATTGGCCGGAAGTTTGCTATTAGCAGGTGTTAAACTCCTGAAAAATAAAAATTTATGAGAAAAATTATTTATAGTTTGTTATTCATAGTAATTATATCTCCATTAATGGCTGGTGATGATTTTTGTGGTTTACACAATAATGCATTTCAGGCAGGTGAAAGAATTGACTATACAATTTATTACTCTGTTATTGGAATGTATATTAATTCTGGCAGTGCAAGCTTTACCACTACATTAGAAAAAATCAACAACCGTAATTCATACCATGTAATTGGTGATGGAAGTAGCAACAGTAAATATGACTGGATTTTTAAAGTTCGCGACCGTTATGAATCTTATATAGATACTGCCACTTTGCAACCATTAAAGTTTGTAAGAAATGTAAATGAGGGTGGCTATAAAACTTATGAAAATGTAACTTTCAGTAATCAGACCGGTACCGCTATTACGGCTAAAGGTGTTTTTAAAATCCCATCTTGTATTCAAGACGTTTTGAGCTCGATTTATTATGCCAGAAATATAAATTTCAACAGCTATAAACCAGATGACAAGATACCATTTACCATGTTTTTAGATAATCAAGTATATAATCTGTATATAAAATATCTTGGAAAAGAAGAAATTATGACCCGTTACGGTAAATTCAGAGCCATTAAATTTAAACCATTACTTGTAAAAGGAACCATGTTTCAGGGAGGGGAAAAAATGACAGTCTGGGTTACAGATGATGCTAACCACATTCCTATTAGAATTGAAAGCCCAATTGTAGTAGGAAGTGTGAAGGTTGATATGATGAAATATACCAACCTTCGTAATCCTTTAACTTCTTTAATTGAGAAAAAATAAAATTTAATCTACTTTAAGCATTACATCTTGCTTTGCTTCTTCTTTCAGTATTTCCTTTTGAGCATACTTGAGGAATCTGATCCCTTGAGTAAAGGTAAAAATATAAAGACCATAAATAAAGGCTACTACTACATCTATGATAGTATTCCTTTTTACATCATATTGTTCTGTCCCTAATTTATTAATCATATTATAGTCAACATAATATAAAGCATTTGTGATAATCATTAATATGATACAAGGTAAAAAATATTTAAACCCTATACTTCCAATATCTTTTCTGATAGTAATAGCCCAGAACAATGCGAACAATAGCACAATTCCGTGAATTGCAAGATGAACATTATTCAACGAATCACTCATAGTTGGGAAATAGAATATAAAGAAAACAATTACACCTAAAACAGCGAAACATGCATAAAATATATAGTTTACAAACATTTTCTTTTTGTTCTTGAAGTTATAAAATACTACTCCAAACACAAGATAAGATAATGTATAAGCTGTTGAAGCTAAATATTGAATTTTGAAATCTGCGATTAAATTTAATATATCACCAAACCAGGTTAATAAAAGACTCATGTATACAAAAAAATGCATGGAAAAGAATACATCCTTATTAAATATTCTCAGAAATAAAAATGGAACCATTACTGTCCTAGTAACAAATCGAAGATTATAATTCTTAGTATATAGAGCATAACATTCTCCAATTAATGCAATCCAGAATAGGATTAAGCATATTTTATCAATCTGCGATTTTCTTTTTCTTTGTTTTGCTTCTCTTGGATTAAATTCCTGACTACTCATTTTTTTTGATTTAAAAGATTAATTAAGATAGTACTATTAATTGGCTTTGGGATAAATTTACACAGCATGATTAGTATTTAAATCTATAACAAAGCAACCGATATACCATTTAGCAAATTAAATGAAAGTAATTCAAATTCAAAAAAAGAATTCCAAACACTATTTTTGCAAAAAAAAGATATGAGTAAAATAGCAATTGGTTTAGTTCAGATGAGTTGTGTTGCTGATAAAGCAACCAACACTGAAAAAGCTATTAATGAAATAAGAAAAGCAGCTCAAAAAGGAGCCCAGATAATTTGTTTACAAGAATTATTTACTTCTTTGTATTTCTGTGATGTTGAAGACCATGACAATTTTCAGTTAGCAGAGCCAATTCCGGGAATTAGTTGTGATCTTTTATCTCCGGTAGCTTCAGAATTAAATGTTGTAATTATTGCATCTCTTTTTGAAAAGAGAGCTAAAGGTTTATACCATAATACAACAGCTGTTATTGATGCAGATGGCGCCTATTTGGGTAAATACAGGAAAATGCATATACCTGACGACCCTGGCTTTTATGAAAAGTTCTACTTTACACCTGGCGATATGGGCTACAAAACCTTTGATACTAAGTTTGCGAAGATTGGTGTATTGATCTGTTGGGATCAATGGTATCCAGAAGCTTCCCGCATAACAGCATTAATGGGTGCAGATATTTTATTTTACCCTACTGCAATAGGATGGGCAAATACACAGACTGAAGAAACAAACATTGAGCAATATAATGCCTGGCAGACTATACAACGTTCTCATGCTGTTGCAAATGGAGTTCATGTTGTCTCAGTTAATCGTGTGGGTGTGGAAGGTGATATGATTTTTTGGGGAGGTTCTTTTGTAGCTAATCCTTTTGGAACACTTTTGTACAAAGCAACTCATGATAAAGAAGAAACAGAGGTTGTAGAAATTGATCTTGAAAAAAATGAATATTACAGATCACACTGGCCTTTTTTAAGAGACAGAAGAATTGATTCTTATCAACCTATCACCAATAGATTTATTGATTAGAAACAGTTATGACAGCATATAAAAGAATAGGCTGTCCCAAAATTGAGACAGCCTATTCTTTTATAATTAATAAGTTTATTACTAATATGGAAAAAGAGCAGAAACGGTTGCACCAGCAATTGTTAACCAGGAAACCTTATAATATGCTGCACAACCAGATGTTACCTGATTGCCACTTGCATCTAATCCATACTGAACAGTAAAAGGAAAACTTGCTACTGTATGAATAACTACACCGGCAGTTGGTTTCCACACGCCACAACCTGTATTACTTACAATTGGTGTAGTAAACTGAGTTGTATAGTTATATCCATCTCTTGTTGTTCCCCATGATTCTACACTTGATAAACCACTATATGTTGTATCTCCAGAACTTGTAAATCCAAAGAAAGAGTTTGCATATATTATATCTGTTTTTCTAGCTACATTCCATTGTGCAGTCTTAGTAGTTCCATTACTATCTACAAAAGTAACATTGTAGCTGGCTCTTACTTTATGGGTAAGTTTTGGTGATCTTAGTAGCGCTAAAGTATATACATTGCCCCCTAACACATTGGTAACAGTCCTTGTACCACTAATAGTTATAGACTTGTTTGTGCAAGTATTAAATACTTTAAAGTTGTTGAAAGTGTATTTAATAACAGCCCCAACATCTACCCATCTATTTCCGCTTATCAGATCAACAGTAATAGAACCTGTACGTTTTTTACAACCAACTTGTGTACCATTATAATTGATTGTAATTGTTTTTAAAGATGAAGAGCTATCAATGCTTGCATCAGGTATACCATTACTGGTATTATTGTTACCTGCACCAGACATTTTTGCTGAGGCAGATGCACTATTATTTACATCATTATCAGTCTGATCAGTTTCTCCATTTACAAAAGAAGCATCGATAGATTGAGTCTTAGCTTTAGAAGTATTGGATGCATCCACATTATCTACAACTGCATCTACTGCTTTTTTACAGCTTACTGCAACAACAGAACCAATTATTACTAATCCTGCTAATAATAGCCATGAAGTTTTCTTGTTCATTTTATTTAATTTTTAGTTTATTAATATTTTAAATTGTCAGACCTTAACCAGTTTATTAAGTTTAAATTCATTACAAACTTATCTATTTGAATTATACTTTCAAATTTTATGCCAAAATTTAATATTCTTGTATTCCAGCCTTATAATC
>JBAXVH010000069.1:0-6800 GCA_037129215.1 Bacteroidota bacterium
TTCTTTTTTTTAGACTCTAATAAATACGATAATGGAAATTGTGTATTTATTGGGTATTACAAGGATAATCCATTTTACACAATTAGTTCAGAAGCAATAAGTATTGAAGAAAAGTTTATTGATAGTCAAATTTTCGTAATACCTGATTTACCGTTAAGCCCATTAAAGACTGAAAAAGTAAACCTTATATCTTTAAAGATACCTGAATTTGATGAGGGTGAAAAAGGTTGGGCAAAATATATAAGTAGAAACACAAAATCAGAATTAGGTTGCGATTATATTAAAATACCTAAAGGTCAGAAATTAGCTATGCAATCTGTAAATGTATTTTTTGCATTAGATAGTAATGGTAATGTAGTAAAATCTGTTCCAATTAATATAGAAAATATTCATCCCAAATTAGTGAAAGAAGCCTTAAGAGTTATTGACAGGTCTCCTTCTTGGAAAAATGCAAATTATCATAACAAATCAATTCCTTTTATTTTTTCTCAAAAAATAATATTTGCATGTGCTGAAGAATAACATTCTAATACAGCTAAATAAAATATCGTGATATTTGTAGCCAACAGATGATCATGTTTTCACCGTTCAAAAATATAGAAGCTTTATTAGGTGCCATATTGGGATGTATTATTATCCTGCTATTTACGCATCATGGTGGTATTGGAGTTTCACGCGATTCTATTGCCTACCTATCGGCTGCTAACAGCTTTGTAGATGGCAGAGGATTTGTAGAGTACGATCATGTTCCGCTGGCTTTATTCCCTGTAGGATATCCTATTATACTAGGTATAGTTAAATTTATTACACATAGTCCTGTTATCGTTTTTGGAGCCTATCTGAATGCAGGTTTATTTGCCGTTGTTATTTATCTACTGGGTTGCATATTAAAGCAAATGGTATTCCCCAACAGCATCATTACTATTACTCTTATATCTATACTTGTATTTGCAGTTCCACTGCACGAGGAGTTCTATATGCTCTGGTCGGAATCGGTATTTATACTATTAGAAGTATTGCTCATCATCTCCCTTACACATTATTTTACGCTACAAAAAAAATACTACTATTTTATTGCTGTATTTATAGCTTCCTATGCTGCTATCACCCGCTTTGCAGGCATCACATTTATTGTAGTACCTGGATTGTTGGTTTTATTAAATACCAATATCACCTTATGGAAAAGATGGAAGAATATTATTGCAGGAGTCATTGTAGGTATTACGCCACTGGCTATTAATCTTATTCGTAATTACTATAGCACTACCGAGGTTGCAGGCAACAGACAAAAGGGAATTTATACTTTGTACGATAACATCAGTTTCTCTGGTAAAGTTTTCTGCGAATGGTTTTACAATACCTCTTTAACTACTGCCACTACTTTTACGGTTGGTTTAATAATACTTGTATTGTTAGTAGTTTATTCTATCTATATTCTATTTAGAATATATAAATACAGAAGCACCACTACCTATTACAAAGTGGCTACTATCTATGGCACTATTTACTATTTATTTATCTTAACTATTGCTACGCTATCTCGGTTCGAAACTATTAACAACAGGCTACTCTCTCCGCTGTTTATTCCAGTATTATTGCTAATGGTTCATATAGGTGAAAGGCTTATAAACAGTACTTTATTTGCTTCCTTACAAAGAACGAAGGCTATAATTGTCAGCATGATATTTGTAGTACTATTATCCAAGGAAGTAATGGCCTCCTATGATTTTTATATCGACGTACAGGATAGTGGAATTGGTGGTTATACAGAAGATTCCTGGAGACAATCGGAAACTATAGAATATATAAATGAACATTTAAAACAGTATAGCGATAGTATACCGGTATACTCCAACTCGGCACATTCCTTATACCTGTTTACCAATACTTATTTTCATTTATTGCCCGAGAAAACACATGATAAAAAGATAGCATTTATGTATACCCTACCACAGTTTTATGTTATCTGGTTTAAGGAAGAAGGCAACGATGATATACTACCATTGGCTACTATTCAACAGCATAGAAAGATGAAGCTGATACAGCATTTTGGAGATGGGGAAGTACTTTTAATTGATAATGAATAATTGATGATTGATAATTATGGCAGAAGACTTAAACATACATACAGGAAGTAAAGAGGAACAGTATACATTCATACTACAACAGATAAGCGCATTAGTAGATGGCGAAGAAGACCTAACAGCAAACCTTGCTAATATTGCTGCTGCACTAAAACAACAATTTAACTGGTGGTGGGTAGGTTTTTATCTGGTTAAAAAAGACGAATTAGTATTAGGGCCATTTCAGGGACCCGTTGCTTGTACCAGGATAAAAAAAGGACGTGGTGTATGTGGTAGTTCATGGGCTTCAGCTACTACTTTAATTGTACCTGATGTAGAAAAATTCCCCGGACATATTGCCTGTAGCAGTTATTCTAAATCGGAGATTGTTGTACCACTTATAAAGGATGGAATGGTAATTGGCGTGCTGGATGTAGATAGCGAACACTATGACTATTTTGACGAAACAGACAAATATCATTTGCAGAAACTGGTAAGCATAATACCTTTGTAAAAATATTTTTATGCCACTGCTACAAATACATCCTGATAATCCAAATCCCCGCCACATAAAAACGGTGGTGGAATGCCTGATGGATGGAGGCATTATCATCTACCCTACAGATACAATTTATGGACTGGGTTGCGATATATTTAAACCAAAGGCCATAGAAAGAATCTGTAGATTAAAACAGGTAGAGCCCAACAAATCGATGTTAAGTTTTGTGTGTAACGATCTGAGTCATTTGAGCAATTATACCAAGGGTATCTCCACTCCTCTTTACAGGCTTCTAAAGAATTATTTACCTGGGCCATATACTTTTATCCTTCCTGCCAGTAAGGAAGTGCCTAAGCTACTGGAGAGCAAGAAACATACCATTGGTTTGCGTATCCCCGATAATAAAATAGCACATACTATTGTAACTGAACTGGGCCGACCAGTACTTAGCGCATCACTACCCGGCGAAATGGTAGAAGAGTATACCGACCCGGAATTGATTTACGAGAACTTTGGCAATCAGGTAGATATTGTAATAGATGGCGGTATAGGCGGCATGACGCCCTCTACCATTGTAGATTGCACTACAGATGAATATGTAGTTACAAGACAGGGATTAGGGGAATGGAGAGATTAATACCTGGCAAGGATTTTGATATTTTATGCTTTTATGGAAGAGAACATTAAATTTGCGTTATCACACTTCCAGATATTTTAAGAAATTCCACCAAAGGATTGCAGATTAACCAGCATCAAAATGTTATGTGTAAGAAGTTGTTGCCTTTATTCCTGATATTAATGCTCCTTGTTGGAAGAGCTTCTGCTGAGGCAAACATTACTATAAAAATTCATTTCACATTCAAAGGAAAACCACTGGTTTTTAGAGATTCCTCTTATATCACTCCTGCCGGCGATACCGTGATAATAGATATGTGTAAAATGTATCTTACAAACTTCCGTTTCCTACACCAGCATAAAGAGGTTTACAAAGAGAACTATAGTTATCATTTCATCAATCCTGTTAAACACAGAGACTCCATTGTATTAAGAAATATAAAAGATGTTTTCGACGAGCTTGAATTTTGTATTGGTGTGGATAGCCTTGCAAATACAATGGGCGTATTAACGGGCGATCTCGATCCAGTATTTGCTATGTACTGGGCCTGGAACAGTGGTTATATCAATGCAAAAATAGAAGGTACTTCCAGCAAGTGCAACACTCCTCAGAATAGATTCGAGTATCATATAGGCGGTTATCTTGCTCCTTATCAGTCCGTTCAGAAAGTTTCTTTGCCATTAACAGGTAAGGAAATTCATAACAATATACTGGAGCTAAATGCAGATTTATCAAAATGGTTTACCGATATACAACTTACTAATGAACCCAGCATTACTGTTCCTTCTGCTAAAGCAGTAAAGATGGCACAGAATTATGCTGCCATGTTTTCAATTGCTTTATAAATGAGTATACCTAAAACACTTTTACTGGTTATTACTTTAATAACCTTTTCGGTAATTATAATCTCATTTTCTGTTCAGCAAACCGGCGATAGCGAAGTGGTTTTTAGTGTTCCTAAAGGGTGGCCAAAACCCGCTTACAATTTTAAAAAGAATCCGGTAACCCAGGATGGATTTAAACTGGGTAGAAGGTTATTTTTCGATCCCGTTCTTTCCAGCGACAGCAGTATTTCCTGCAATTCCTGTCATACTCAATTCAGTGCATTTACCCATGTCGATCATCCGGTTAGCCATGGTATCAATGGATTAAAAGGTACCCGTAATGCCACTACTATTTTCAACATGGCATGGAACACTTCTTTTATGTGGGATGGACGCGTGAAGACCCTCGAAGAACAACCTGTAAATCCAATTACCAATCCAGTGGAGATGGATAATACCATGGAGAATATAGTCAATAAACTTAGTCAATCTACTTCCTATAAAGAAGATTTTAAAAAGGCTTTTGGCACTACTACCATTACCAGTCAGCAGGTGTTGAAAGCATTGGCACAGTTCCTCGTTTCATTGCAGTCTTATAATACTAAATACGACAAAGTAATTGTACAGAAAACTAAGGACATCAGTTTTACGGAGGATGAAAAAGAAGGCTTACAAATATTCAGAAATCATTGTGCGCAATGCCATAAAGAGCCCTTGTTTACCGACAATAGGTTTAAGAATATTGGCATGAAAGTAATTCCTTTTTATAAGGATTATGGAAGGATGCTGATAACCCATGACCCTAAGGATTCTTTGCTTTTCAGGGTACCCTCTTTAAGAAATGTGGCGGCCTCTTATCCGTATATGCACGATGGTAGGTTTAATACGCTGGAAGAAGTGATAGACCATTACAGAACGGGGGTAGTGCAGAGCCCAACGCTTGCACCGGAATTAAGAGAACCTTTAATCATTGACAATAAACAAAAGGCTCAACTGATTGCCTTTTTAAATACCCTTACCGACGATGAATTTCTGTATGATTTAAGGTTTAGAAACTGGATGAGATAATTAATGTGACAATTTGACAATTTGAAGATTTGATAATTGAATACATTGGGAGGCATGAGGGTGTGGTTTAATGTTTAATGCGCTTAAGTTGTTTAATGGGTTCTTTAATTAGGCTTATTGTGTTGCTTTGCTTTCTGTTATTGTGGTGACGGGCTTATTCTTACCATTTTTGTATCAATTATTGTTGCTTACCGACCTATTATTGTGGTGTTCGGACCTATTCTTCTCGTAGAACCTCTATTATTAACGTGAAGGTCTTTATTATCGTCTCTTTCCTATCAATTCTTCCATCTTTTATTGCTATTTGTCTCGTGAGTGTATTGATTAGTCTTGTGGAGAGCTTATTAACGTCTCTGTTGTTGCTATTAGTGTGACTTTCGTACTTAATTGTGTGTCTGTTGTAGCTATTAGTCTCTCTGAGAGTGTATTTGAGCCTCTGCTGTAGCAATTAGTGTGTTTGAGAGGCTATTTTGTTTTTTGAATGGTAGGATTGTAATGAGTTAAGTTGGTTTTAGTAAAAAGTATTTTAATTTTTATGATAATACT
The DNA here is from genome assembly GCA_037129215.1 of Bacteroidota bacterium. Taxonomy (GTDB): domain Bacteria; phylum Bacteroidota; class Bacteroidia; order Chitinophagales; family Chitinophagaceae; genus CANFLJ01. The sequence goes on from JBAXVH010000069.1 coordinate 5,617, forward strand.
ATTACTTCTACTGGAATTAAACTTGCTTTACCTGTGTAATACTGATTTGCACTGCTATAAATATATTCTTCTGGTTTTGTAACAATACCTGCTCTTACTGGATTGTTGTGAATGTAATTTATTTTAGACTGCATGAATTTGGGCTGATAAGGATTAATTTCTATGGCGTGGTTTTCATGTGTCCAAAGTTGGAATTGCTGACTTTTTTCTAACCCTGATTGTTTGAATTGAATTAACATCCACTCTTTTCTACTTTCTCCGTTTTCCTGAATGCTTTTGATAATCTGCTTTGCTGTGAATGTTTTTAAGTCTCTAACTGTATCTGCTAACACGCCTGGTGTGCTATTGACAATACAATGGACATGATTGCTCATTATTATCCATGCATACACTACCAATCCTTTTTCTTTGATACAATAATTAAAAGATTGCACTACTATATCTCTGTATGTTTTACGAGTGAAAACATCTATCCATTTGACTACTTGAAAGGTAAGAAAATAAGTTGCAAAAGGATCTTTGATGTGATAAGCTTCTCCCATTTTGTTTTGGTGTAAATCTAATCTTATTACATTTGGTTTGTTAATGTAATTTAATTTGTAAGAATTAGTTTTGTACTTAGGTGTGTTCTTTGAAAATAGTTGATGATTTTTGATTAGCATTTAATATTTTGAATATAAAAGTATTGTAAACTGTTTTGAGTAAGTAAACGCAGCTACAAGCTGCAATGAACTACGAAACAGGCGCAGCCTGTTCCGAGTAACACGCTGATTATTTGTAAGCTGTGCCGAGTGGGGGCAGGTGTTTTTTTTACTTTTTGTTTTTTACTTTTTACTTGATTTTGGGCGTTCCGCTGAGGCGGCCGTTGCTGCTCTTCCTATCTTTTGCTACCACTATATCATGCTCCATTTTACAACATGTTCAGGTGTGGTATAAAAAGGATATTCCCTGCTGCAACTAACGCGAATACAAATACATCGCTCTGCCTTTGTAAGTAGTTATTTAGCTGATTGAACACCATTTTTTCATTTTACCAGCTCCCCGTGCATGTACCACGAACGATCCGTGCTTATGCCCGAACGACTCGTGTATGGACCACGAACTACCCGTGTATGGACCACGAACGACTCGTGCTTATGCCCGAACGATTGGTGTATGGACCACGAACGATCCGTGTATGGCCA
>JBAXVH010000007.1:0-19389 GCA_037129215.1 Bacteroidota bacterium
GCCTTCGAGTTCTTTAAAGTGCCAAGGTGGCCATCCAAAGATAGAAGAACTATAGCATGGGATAAGTATGCAGCTTTAAAGAATTTCATCAAGAGTCAGGAAGATGGTTTGTATACCAAGGAAAGGGAAGATAGGGCAAAGCTGATAACCCGCTCTTTAGAGATTACCGAAAAGCTTTGTGTGGTGGTGGATGCCTGTCATCCCAATACAGATATTAATGAAGTAGCATCTGTTGTAAATCGTTTTAATCAGTTTGCAATCGAAGCTGGGTTAACAGAACATGCAGCATGGCATTTAATTGAAAAGCCAGAAGAAGTGAAATATCCTTTGAAGGCAAGAACGGCTACTTTGAATGACGTAAGAAACTTTATTACGCATTATAAAGATCATATTACCCGTGAACATAAAGGCGAAGTATTTGCCAGTATCGATGCCTTAAAAGAAGACTTAAATAAGGCATGGGAAAGTCATAAAGAAGATCAGCAAAAAAGGCAGGAAGAGTGGGAAATAAAGAAGAAGGAAAGAGATGAGAAAAGAGTTGAATGGGTAAAGAATCAACAGAACTTTTTAGCCATGCTGGAAAAGAGATTCGAGAACCAGACTGCCTACAGAGAAAAACAGGAAAAATATTTACTCGGACAAAAAGAGTATGCCGAACGTTTTGAAAGCAGGGTAAAAAATCAACAGGATTATATAGGAAAACTGAAGGAACAATTAGAGGATCTGGAGAAGAAACACGAGACTGCCTGGACGGAAAGTTTCCGCGAGAAAGTAGAAGAATGGATGCAGGAAAAGAACGAGAAAATAGAAGCCGTTACAAAAGATATTGAAGTATTAAAAGAGAAGGTAATCGATATTAATAAAAACATTGCCGAGCTACCAGAAAAGATAAAAGAACTGGATGCTTCTATCGAAGAAATTAAATCGAAGATGGAAGAGGTAAAGCAAAAACTAGGAAATGATTCGTTTGTTTCTGAGAGCATAGTTGTCACAAAGGAAACTCAGGAAGAAGAGGCTATCTTGGATAATGAGGAAGGGGTCGATAAATCAATTTAAGATGATTTTCAATAGGTAAAGCTACAGTAATCCTAGTTTCTTAGCTTTTTCTTTTTGACCAGGTACAAGCTTGATTTCTCCATTAAATAAATCTCTTGCACTTTCTTCGATGCTTTTAAGTTTCATGATTTTCTTATTATACTCAAGACTACCTTCAACAGGCTTTCGACCTAGTATTAGTACCAATTTTTCGTAATAAGTCATGTAGTTTGATTTAATATTTAAAGCATGTGATTATCATAGCAAATGTAGTGTATACTTCTACAATAATTCTATGTTTGATTCCATTTTTATTATCAGTAACAATTCCGGCATACCTATTATTTCCTTTTTTCTCCCAAGAATCAATGTTTTTTGCAAGCTGTTGTATTCTTATATGTTTCAAAGGATGTGAAATGGGTTCTAGTATATAGTTGTCCATTATATGTTCAGCAGTTTGACCGCTATATAAAATGCCTATATTTCTTTTTCTGAATGTTATATAGCCACTATGAAAATATGCTGGAGTTTTCATTTGATAAATTAATCTCCAAATTTACCATATTATACAGGAGTATTACAATTATAATCCGCCAATCCGAAATTTGTATTCATTATCACATCATCAAATTATCACATCATCAAATCACTTCACCAAAGCATCATACAACACTTCTACAGGGTGTAATGCTTTTCTATTGGCTCCATCCTTTATCTGATGGCGGCAACTCGTTCCCGGTGCAGCTATAATCACCTCCTCGGCTTGCTTTCTTACAAAAGGCATCAGTACCAGTTCACTCACCTGTACCGATAATTCGTAATGCTCTTTCTCGTATCCAAAAGAACCTGCCATACCACAACATCCCGATGGAATAGTTTCTACAGAATAGTTGGCAGGGAAGCTGAGTACCTTCACCGTATTGCTCAATAGTCCAACCGATTTCTGCTGACAGTGGCCATGTAGTTTTATCTCTTTATGCGCAGTGGTGAATTGTTCTTTTTTAATATTGCCTTTATCTATTTCCAGTGCAATAAACTCATCAATCATAAATACATTCTTTGCCAGCTCTTTAGATGCTTCATGAAGCTTTTCATCTACCAGATCGGGGTACTCATCTCTGAACGATAGAATGGCCGAAGGCTCTATTCCTATCAATGGTCTATCGGCAGTTACAAGTGCATGCAGCAACTCCACATTGCGGTTAGCAAACGTCTTGGCCTTCTTCAGCATTCCCTTGCTCATAGGTGCCCTTCCACTATCTAGGTGGTAAGGTATAATCACCTCATATCCTAGATGCTCCAGTAAAAGGATAGTTTTAATACCAATAGGAGTATCATTAAAGTTGGTAAACTCATCACAGAAGAGATAAACAGTCTTTAGTTTTTCCTCCTCTTTAGTTTTTCCTGTTTTAGTTTTTATTTTTTCATTGTACCATTCCAATAGCGTTTCATCATGCAGCAATGGCATAGAACGCTGCGGTGCAAACCCTATAATTCTCTTGATCGTTTTACTGATGAAAGGTTGTTTCATCATATAATTATAAATGCCCGGCGCTATCGATCCCAACTTAGCCGAAGTGCTGAAATTTGCTATCAGTCTTGATCTAAAAGGTACTCCATTATCATCATAATAATGCTGCAGAAACTCCGCCTTCAATTTGGCCATATCTACATTCGAAGGACACTCCGATTTGCATCCCTTGCAGCTCAGACAAAGGTCCATCACTTCCTTAATCTCTTTATGATTAAAGCGATTCGCTTTAGTAGAGTTCGTCAGAAACTCTCTCAGTATATTAGCCCTTGCACGGGTAGTATCTTTCTCGTTGCGGGTAGCCATAAACGATGGACACATCGTGCCTCCACTCAGTTCCGTTTTTCTGCAATCCCCCGATCCGTTACATTGCTCCGCATGTTGCAGCACATCCTGATTGGCATAGCGGAAATAAGTTTTAAATTCCGGTGTCTGCTGTCCCGGCACATACCGTAGCATGGTATTCATAGGAGGCGTATCCACAATCTTGTTCGGATTAAAAACATTGTTGGGATCAAAGGTTTTCTTTACCTCTTTCAGCAAGGCATAGTTCTGCTCGCCCACCATCTGTTTTATAAACTCACCCCTTAGTCTGCCATCACCATGTTCGCCACTCAGCGATCCCTTATATTTCTTCACCAGTGTAGCAATCTCTTCCGCTATTTTTCTAAAGAGTTCATTACCCTCAACAGTCTTTAAATTAATAATCGGACGAAGATGAATCTCTCCACTACCGGCATGAGCATAGTGAACAGAATATAAATTGTACTGCTTCAATATCACATTAAACTCGCGGATAAAATCGGGAAGATCATGCACATCTACTGCCGTATCTTCTATTACAGGCACCGCCTTTTCATCACCAGGAAGATTACTCAATAAGCCCAGTCCAGCCTTGCGAAGACTCCATATTTTCTTGCTGTCATTTCCAAACAATAAAGGAAAATGATAACCCAGACCCGCAGCCCTCATGTCTGCCTCTACATCCTTACAGATAGCCTCAATGTCCGCACGGTTATCTCGGCAGAATTCTATTACCAGTATCGCCCCGGGATCGCCCTGTACAAAGAAACGGTTCTTACTTTGTTCTATATTATCCTTCGTACATTCCAGTATATAATGGTCTATCAGTTCGCTCGCGCTTGGATTATATTTCAAGCCAATCAGGTTAGCTCTCAATGCCTCATCTATGCTATTAAAATGTACACATAGCAAGCCAACTTCCGCAGGTGGCAGTGGACTCACATTCAGTTTTATCTCCGTCAGAAAAGCAAGTGTACCTTCCGATCCTGCTATTAGTTTACAAAAATTAAAGTCTTCTTCGCCAGCCGTAAAAGGAGCCGTTTCCAGCAGCATATCTACCGCATATCCCGTATTCCTTCTCTCCACCGTTTTCTTAGGAAATTCCTTTCTTATCTCTTCCTGATTATCCGCATTACTCAGCAGGCTACGAACCTTTTTATAAATTGCCCCTTCCAGTGTTGCCGCTTCACATTTAGCATGAAATTCATCTATCGATAATGCCCCAAAGGTCACTTTACTGCCATCACTCAGTATCGCTTTTACTTCCAGCAAATGTTCCCTTGTACTTCGGTAAACAACCGAGTTGGAACCGCAGGAATTGTTGCCCACCATACCACCAATCATCGCCCTGTTGGCAGTAGATGTTTCAGGGCCAAAGAACAATCCATGAGGCTTCAGGAACATGTTCAGCTCGTCTCTTATCACACCCGGTTGCACCCTTACCCAATGTTCCGCTGTGTTCAGTTCCAGTATCTTGGTAAAGTGTTTCGATACATCTACAATTATTCCATTCCCTACCACCTGTCCCGCAAGCGATGTGCCGGCAGTACGGGGTATAATAGAAGTATTATTAGCGGTAGCAAATTGTATCAGCAGCAATATATCTTCCTCCGTCTTAGGAATAGCAACCGCCAGTGGCATCTCTCTATACGCCGATGCATCGGTAGCATACAGTGTACGAATAGTATTATCGGTAAATAAATCGCCCTTTAGCGATGCTTTCAGTTGCTTGAAATCCATGCTCATTTGTTGCTGATTAAGGACTGCAAATGTAACAACAATCTGCTTTAGCTAATCTACGAAATTGAACACCCCATTATAGGTCATATTAGCCCCCTCTTTTATTATATTAATTGATACACCCACAGTAGCTGTAGTTTTTGTATTTTTAGTCTTTAGTATTTGTATTGATTGTATTAATTAGCACATCAGCACATTATCACATTAGCTAATTAATTATCGTATTCTTTTTACTTTTTGTTTTTTACTTTTTACTTGATTTTGGGCGTTCCGCAAGCGGCCGTTCCAGCTCTTCCTATCTTTTGCTACCACTTAAATCACTATCAATTTTATAAAAGGTTCAAGGGTGGTAGCAAAAGGATATTCCCTGCTGGCACTAACGCAAAGGCAAATACATCGTTCCGTCTTTGTATGCGCAGCAAAGAAATCTGAATCAAATGCATATACATAATTTCTAATCTGTTACAATCAAATGGATCAAACCCAGAATGGGTTTAATAATAATAGCCATAGGTGGAACCTATGGAATAAAATAACAAGGATCAAATTCCCGACCCTGAATGGGTCGAATGTATATAACACAACTTATTCCGTCAACAAATACATCGAATAATTATAAATTTTGGTTTTATCCCAGCTCTGAAAAATCGCCATCCACCAGCATAGGGTTTATGACCTATAAATTAAAAGAAATTCCTATGCAAAATGAAATAATTTAGTTTGATGATTATTTATTTTCAAGATCACATTCATTAACTAACTTATTTGTACTAAGAGAATAGTACCATAACTTACATAAGCCTTTTGAATCTATTCCAATGTAATATTGTTTAGTAGCAGAATCATAGCTTATTATACTAATATCTTCTTCTTCAACTCTTTTTAATTTCTTAACCAATTTTACTACCTTCTTATATTCCGGTGAGTTTCTGTCAGCGTCTTCCATTCCTCGTGTATGATCCGAGGTATCTCTTGGCAATTTATTTACACTATCAATAATTCTATTTGCTTCTTCTAAAGTGACTGTTTTATTCCAAGGATTAGAATCCTTTTTAATTTCTTTATTCTCTGATTTATTCTTACAACTTATTAAAATTATTATCAATACAACGATAAATGATATTTTAAAATTCATACTTTTAATTTTATACATATTAAATTATAATAAATAATTTAACGATTAATTTGGTGTAGCGTCTTTTACTTTAATTGACCAATTTTTTACAAATTCTTGTGGTGGATGACTTAAATGTTCAAAAGGTATTGAAGATTGAGGTTTTGAATAATTAATAACTGTAAATTCTTCGTCAGAGATATGTGTATTTGTTTCAGTGAAATAGCTTACTAATATTACAATGTCTTTAAAAGTAGCTAATGTAGCGCTGTTTTTTATATTACCTCTTACCCAATAACCATCTGTTTTTGTATGTTGAAATAAACTTGGTTGCTGAGTTATGTTTTGTTGAATTGTTTCATTTGATGTTTTTAAGTATTCAGTAGGATTTTGCTTTTCTTTTTCAATAAGATTTGCTCTTAATTTTTCAGGAGAATTTTCTTCTTCTAAAATTCTTTGCTTTTCAGCTTCAGCTTTTTGTAATTCTTCTTTTTGTTTCTCAAAGTTTTTTTGTGTCTCATTTAATGTTGCATTTACAGTTGCCACTTCATTTTCTGATTCTGTCACTTTTTCTTGAGATTTATCATAAATAATATATGATATGATTGCAAAAACAATAATACCTATAATTGTTAAATAATGAAATAAACCGAGTTTAAATTTTTTGTTAGTCTCTGATTTTTTAGCTTCTTCTATTTCAGGAAATTTAGGTGGGTTAGTAGTGTTTTTATCTTTTTCAGTTTTATCTATATCTCCAGTTGATTCCACCTTTTTATATGGGGGAGGTTTAACAACAAATAAATCACTTAATTCAGGTAATTTATCAGCAGTTGTCCAATCAGATAAACCTTCATGCCAGATTGGTGTTTCAGGTTTGATTAGCTTTTCAATTAATTCTGATTTTTCAAATGGTCCTAATTGTGTTTTGCCATCATGAATAAAGTAATGTTTCATCTTTGTATTATTTCTTTTTAAATAAATTATTTAAGGCATTAGATCTAAAAGTAGTTATTGAAGTTCTAATAGTTGTCCCCCTATCACTGTCTGGCGCATGTATTACCTGTCTTTCATGCGGTTTAATATTATTAAATTCAATATATTCTGTTTTATAAACTGCTCCACTTGCAAGTTGCGCATCCTTAACGTATTCAACTTTTACTTTTACTAAATCTATCATATAATTGGTATTATTGACTACAGGTACATTTACATCACTTATACCTCCAATTCGTCTTGAACTGTAACTAAATTTATCGATATATACTAGTTTGTCAAAATTCTTTTTTAAATAATTAGACATAGCAGTAATTGCATCTGTTGATATTCTTTTTAAAATAGTAATTGTATTGTTTCTACCCGCTTTTAAAGTTAAAGTATAATCAGATAAATCAGCAATAGTAACATCAACTCCAATTGGAGCATCACTTTCTTTAATATTTAATTTATCTCCATTAATTTTCCATTCACCTTCTAAAATAGAACCCTTCTCAAAAATACTAAATGATCCATTCTCAAAATATGTCATTGTAATATTAGTATTGTCATCAGACCAACTTCCAACAATTTGACTTGAAGATATAGTTTTGTTATTTCCAAATTTCGATTTCTCTTTATTATAACCTTTAGCAACAGCTTTTAATCTATCTGCTCTTTTAGGGTGCGTTAAAGTTTCTGTTTCACTCAATGAAATAAAGGCTAATTGAGCTTGTTCAAGAGTAGCTCCAAGTTTAAACAAAGTTTTACCAGCAAATTCATCAGCTTGAATTTCATTTCGTAAATAAAATTCAGGTTTATTAATCAATTTATTAAAATGACCTAATGCATGATGACCTAACTCATGAGCCATTATAGTAATTGAAGACCAATCAGTTGAAGATTTATTTCCAATCTTTCTTTCTGTAAATCCAAGTGTCTTTACTTTATTCAAAAAAGCATTATCATACATAATATAATAAACACCATCTTTTACTGTTGCTAAACAAGTTCCCACATTTGAACAAGGAACAAGTACATAATTATTTACCAAATCTGCAGCCTCGCAAATTTTATCAAGACAATTGTTAGCATCTTGATTATCTTTAAAACCTAACTCGTTACAAATATTTGTATTAATCTTTTTCCCATAAAAATCTACTGTTTGAGCATCTATATTTCCAAAAAAGAATAATAAAAAGATGATTATTATTTTATCTTTCATATAGCAATAATATTTGTTTATTAATTAGGATTCAATTTTATTGAACATTTACTTTTAAAAATATTGGAGCTATTGATCCTTTAAAACCTTCATTGGTTGCAATTCCCATTTCAAAAGTATTATATAAAAGTAATGATGGATCTATCTGTTCATTTTTAAAGTTAGTGTTAAACCAACTCCATATATCTCCATTGAATTTAGGAATTTCTTTGATAAGTTTATCTAAATTAATTATTCTCTTGTTTGTGTAAAAAATACAAAGAATATCTTCTCCTTTTTGGTCAGCAGTGTATGCATTTTCTACATTTTCAGGTAACTCTATAGAAGCATTTGATGAAGTAATTAATGGGATATCAATAAATGTATTTTTTGAATTATAATGTATAGGGAAAAGGATTTCTGCCGTTTTATTTGGTTTATAGCTAAATATATAAACATAACTATCTTTAGTTAAATTATAAGCTTTTAATCTAAAGAAATCATTTAGTTTAAATTTAGAGCTAATGTGATAAAATTTATCTGAACCAAAGTACGGTGAAATAGTAATAGAGGAATTATTTTCATTTTGAATTTTCAGTAATTGAAAATGGCCTTGAATAGGTTGTTTATACATATCTTTATATGAGATAGAAAATTGATAGCCTCCTACACTAAATTTTCCAAAGTCTTCATATGAAATTTTAAAAAATCCATTATCTCCCCAATTAGTACCCCAAGAGTTTATTATCTCAAATTTTTTATTAATATTATCATAGCCAATAACGCATAAAGCATGTCCAGGATCATTTATATTAAAATTACCCTTAGGTAAATATTCTCCATCTTTAGATACTTCATGAATAGATTTTTTTACTGACAAAGAAATAATAACAGGTTTATTAGAGTTAAGTGAATTTATTGTAGCCAATATCTTTTGAGTATAACTAGCATCTATATCCCATAATCTATTATGATCTTTAATTTTAAATAAGTCAGCTTTAATATCTTCTATTCTAGTTGGTATAATACTACAGTTATCTGGATTAAAGTCTTTTAAATCACAATCCCCTTTTTTTTGCACAAGTTCAATTGCATCCTCTATATAAGCCCCCTCTGCGCAAGTGCCTTTTTTAATTTGGTTATAAATATACAATGCTGACTTAGCCTTTTTAGTAATATCTCTTGTGTCTGTATTGTTTTCAGCTATAGCCTGTGAAATTGTCAAGGCAGCATATCCAGTTGCCCAAGAAGTGCATGAGCCCATTTGCCCTTGATCTCCAGGAGTTGGGCAATATTTTTTTAGTGAGTAACTATCTCTTTCTGGTTCATTAAATTTTAATGCAGGAGATACAGTTTCTAGTTTAGAATACTTGCGAGCATTAAATAATAAACCTGTTGAATGTTTAATTTGAGAGTTTAACTCATTAAAAATTGACGAAATTAAAAAAATAGAAAATATTGCTTTCTTAATATTAGGTATATTCATATTTCTAAAAATGGTATTTGCAGCAAAAAGCTATCAAATATAATGTTTCTTTAAATTAAAAGACTTCTTCATAAACTTATAAGCTAACATACTTATCCCATCTTGGTGGTTCATGTTTATTTACTTCAAAGATGGGCTCCACCCATCCCTAATATATTTTGCCCTTTCAGGGCTTATTGTCCCTGTTTATTAAATGTTGCACAGTAAAATTTATAAAACAATCGGAGCACCACTCGCACAACCTACTACAGTACCGTATTTAATTAACGCATGTTACTTCCTTCCGTCCCACCTAGCCACATTCATCAAAAACGCTCAATAGTTGTTGAATGTTAATACTCAACTTTCAAACAGCTTCTATAATGTATTTATTTTTTATTCAGACAATTTGGTAGCATCAGCAAAAAAGAGATCGCTTTACCATAGTCAAGTTCAGGATATTCTATACCCAATGCCCGAATGTTCTGATAATAAGTTTGATGCTGTTGGTAGTAGTATCTTTCACTCGGAACAAACCAGGCTTTTTCGCCCAGCTTTTGTCCTAAAAACCATTTTTCCAGCAAACGCCCGCACCTACCATTACCATCATTCCAAGGATGAATTTTTACAAATACCAGATGAAGCATAGCAGCATAAAAGAAAACTTCCTGTATGCTTAGCTCTTGCTTTAAAAGTAATTCAATGTCAGTATAAAATTTTTCCATTTCAGCCGCTAATTCATAAGGTGAAGCAGCTACATACTCAATCTTTCCGTCGGGTGTACTTACATACATATTGTGTATTCTCAAATTGCCTTGTTGCTGTTTGGCTACAAGGTGTTTACTCAACAAGGTATGCGCTTCGCTGATATTGGCCTTATTTAGTACATTAGTTTTGGCAAAAGTATAGGCACTATATAAGTCATCTATTTTTTTAGTATAATCGGGTAAAAACTCAATGCCAAATTTTTTGTGTTTGATATAACTATCCAGTTCAATGTCTTCACCTTCAATTTTACTGGAGAATACAGAAGCTACTGAAGTGTAAAAACTAAACGTATTGGTAGATATTTCCGCATCTTCCAAAGCATAAAAATATGCTGCCAAATCCTTATCCACAGCATTTAAATAAGAAGTTAATAGATCACTACGTATAATGTTGAAATTCATCGTTTTTTTATTGCTAATTTTATTAATTAGACTTGTTTTCACAGTTCGCCATTATTTTAGTTATCAATAGCTGTTCGGTACATTTCTCCAGATTAAATCGAGTTGAGTGCAAATATCCAATTTACATAACTAAGAACTAAACCATCAACCCCATAATAATCAACAAAAACCTTAATCTAAAAGGTAAAGTAAAAGAAAAGTGTTCAATAAGGTATATTCATTATCAAAAAGATTTCATTTCAATTATGCATTATACATTATCGTTCCTCCCACGCTCTTATCAAAACACACCACCCTCTGTCGCAAACCACTAATACTATCTTATAATGTCCACTTGCTTCAAACCTTGTAAGTAATCCTCTTTTGCTTGCAAGATGTGCTCTTTTGTTTGTCCGCTATGGTCTTCTGCTTGCCGGCATCCATCTGTACCTCGCCGGCTATCATTGGTACTGCTACCACTACTCTAAAATGCTGTCATATTTCAATAAGTTCCTTGCATGCTATTATCTTTTGCTCGCCGTATATCGTCTTTTACCTGCCAGCTATCGTCCGTACATCGCTCGCTATCATAAGTTGCAAATCCGCTATAAAAAAAGGCATCGCACTACCTAAAAGTCTGTCGCAAACTGTTTTAATAACCCAAAAAGCAAAAATTCCCCCTCATTCCCTCCATTCTCTACGCCAGAATGTATTTGTATTAATTCAATAATCCGTTAATCCACCAATCCGCTATTTCATTAATTCGCCAATTCGTTAATTCGCTAATTCATTAATTCGCCAAAATCCTCCCTCCCTCTCTTCTCTGCGTCAAAATGTATTTGTATTAATCCGCCAATCCGCTAATCCACCAATTCGTTAATTTGTATTCTCCTATATTCTAACTCCTAACTCCTATCTCCCCTCTATCTCCAAAAAAAGTATTTCCCCCCGCTATTTCACAAACAACTACATTGCACCCAGATTACTAAGATCAAAGGTCCAATCTAACTACGATTAAGTCTGTTTGACAATTGTTTAAAAATCGTTCTACCTTCTTTCTTTCCTTTTATTAGTCTTTAAAAAGCTTGCTTTTTCTCTTGTACAATTGGTGCAATTGTTTTCATGCAATAATTTTTATAATGCTGTTCTGTTCGGTAAAAGAATTTTATCACAAACTTAGATAGACTGCCCTAAGAAGCGGCTATCGAAGAAACAAACACATTTAAAATGACAAAAAGACAGTCAGGTCGTTTAGACATGTATGCGTTAATTATTTTGTTCTTTGCTAAGTTCGATACAACTTTAAAAACGTTTGCTCCCATCATGGAACAAGCATTAGCATTAAAGGCAAAGGAATTAGAAATTAGAACTTTGTTCGATAAGCAAGGCTACAAGGCAAAAGGCAAAACGCTTACCAAAGAAGCACTTCGCGTATCAACAGTAGAATTAGTATTAGCATTGGCACAGGTAGCTTGTGGTTGGGCTATTGCAACCAAAAACAAAACACTTCAAACTATCTTCGATGTCGAAGAAACAGACTTCAGTATTGCGCAGGATGAATTTGTAATAATGGTCGACAATATATTGGAGGCTTTAACCGATAATCTAACCGAATTATTACCCTACGATATTACCGCCATTAATATCACAGCAGCCAAAAACATGGAGTTGGATTATATAGTTGCTAAAGATCAACCTAAACAACAATCAACTGCTAAAAAAACAATTACCACCAATATTGTTAAGGAGTTTAAAGAAGCAGATGCTATGCTGCTAATTTGTGATAAACTAATGCCCGGTAGGTATAAGAAAACCCATTCAGAAATGGTGACAGAATATTTGTATAATCGTAAAATATATGTACCTGGGGTTAGGCATACCAACCTTAAAGTACATACTTATTTAGACGAGGCACATGCAGTAGTGGCACCGTTTATGCACTTCGAAATCGAAGGTATAAACCGTTCCGAAACCACCGACCTGCATGGAGATGGCGAAATTATGCAGTTCAAACCAGGCAACTATGTTTTAAAACTCAAAGGAAGTGGTGTAGTAGATCAGGTTGTAAACTTTTCTATTAAAAACGGGAAGATTGAAGAACTGGAAATTGTTATGGTGCCAAACATTATTACAGGCAACATTAAAACCTTCACTGGCCTGCCAGCCAACGAGTATAATGTAAATATTGTAAACACAATGATTGGTGTAATGACAGATGCTTATGGCAATTACGAACTCTCTCAAGTGCCCGAAGGTCATGGCTTTATAGAAGTAAGCAACTCAGGTGGGGATACTATGAGGTTGCCATACTTTTATGTACAAGGTCAACCCCTTATCATAGATTTCGACTTCAAAAATGCATAAAGTGTAGAACCATTAAAATCGAAAGGCTGTCATTTACTGACAGCCTTTTTTATGTATTTATTCTACCAGTATTGATATAAGTAACTGAAGTTCTTTGTTGGATATAGTTGCCTGTTCAGATTTGTCGTAAATGTCCATTAAATAAACAGTTTGCTTTATAATACGAACATAAGTTATCATTCTGGCTCCACCACTTTTTCCTCTGCCCTTGGAGGTAATAGCAATTCTCAATTTGTAACAGTCCTTACCTATAAGCGTCCCCAATGTTGGGTTTATAATTAGTTCATCTATAACCAAGGCTAAATCAGCAGCCAGTGAAGTATGCTTTTTTGCTAATCTTTTAAGTTTTCTTTCAAAAATCTCAGTTGCAATAACATCAAAGTTCATTTAGTAAATCTTTAGCTGATTTAAGTTTTTTCTTTCCCTTTTCGTGTTGTTTCACATCATTGAAAGCATCTGCTAAATCTGCTATAAACTGGCTTTTACGTTCTTCTCTCACTTCCTTTATAACGCTGATGTAATCAAGGCTTTTAACCATCTCCATAAAGAATGGAATACGGCTACTTTCTTTAATTTCAAGTATTACTTTCATTGTTTTAAATATTAGCTATAAGAATATTTGTTCAAATGTAACTACTTAAAACAAAATAGAATAAAAGTTTAAGAATCAGCTTTTGTAATCTTTAGATTTTGATTTTATCAATACATAAGGAATAGCAGTATTAAATTAATTGTGACTACTAACAAACAAACCTTATATACTTGCCTGTATATTGTGCCATATTGATAAAGTAATATGAAGATTATATTGCTTTAAAGGTAATAAATATATTACCTTTAATTAAATCAGTCCGAAAGAACAAGTGATGTTGCTTAAAATAAGAGGCAGGTATAAACTAAGATATTATGAAAATCGAAATGATGGTAGAAAGAACTAATACGGGCTACTCGGCTTGTGCAAGTAAACATCCTGTATATACAGTTGGAGGGTCTTTAGAAGAACTTAAAGCAAATATGCTGGATGCCTTAAACCTATATTTTGAAGAGAGGGGTAAGCCTATAACAGAAAATGATTTAAAAATTACCCTTGACTTACAACAGTTCTTTCAATTTTATAAAGTTATTAATGCCAAAGTCTTGTCTGAAAGAATTGGTATTAATCAAAGTCTTTTAGCGCAATATATTAATGGACAAAAAAAACCTTCCCCTACACAAACGCAGCGCATACTTAAAGGGGTACAACAGGTAGGTAAAGAGCTGGCATCTATTCAGTTTATTATATAATGGTTCATAAAAATAACTACAAGTATATCTATAAAACAACAAAGGGATTCCGCTAAGAATCCCTTTGTTATTTATGTAAACTGTTATACGCTATTCAAAAACATAAACTTTATAGCCCCAAGGCTTAAGACTTGCATTACATTTTTTATCGAAAGTCTTTGATACGCCGGTAAACAATTCAGTTGCTTTACCTTCAATTCTTTTATCAATTAATTCTGCAGTACCTTCTTCTGCATTCAGGTTAAGAATTACCAGTATCTTTTTATCAGCACTCATTCTTAGGTAAGCAAATATTCTGCTGTCATCATTCGATTTTAGTTTCTCGTACTTAGCATAAGTTCCCAGTGCAGTATTCTTTTCTCTTAAAGAAAGTAAAGTTTTGTAGAAGTTACTTCTTGCATAATTATTAAACTCAATGGTATCTTTATCAAAGAAGCGAATAGCACGAAGGAAAGGCTCTTCCTGTCCGCTATAAATTAAAGGAACAGAACGATCCATGGTTTGTGTAAACACTGCAAAAGGGGCATGAGATTCACCAGGAGTAGTGCCAAAATCTGCCTGATTCCAACTGTTCTCATCATGGTTGGAAGTGAAGTACATTCTAAGGTCTTTTTTATCAAAATCTGTTTGGTTCTTAGCAAGGATAGTATCTAAAGAATTAGCCGGTTTTTTGCCAGCAGCAATATCCTTCATCACATTAAATACACTCCAGGTATAAGTTGCATTGAAACCTGCTTTGTGTAGCCATGGTTTTTCTCCTTCAGCTAAGAAGAAAACTGATTTCATTCTTCTTATTTCACCAATAGCTTTTTGCCAGAAAGCAGCAGGTACTTCTTCTGCTACATCGCAACGGTAACCATCTATGTCAGACTCCCTTACCCAGAACTTCATAGCAGATATCATACTGTCTACCAGCTTAGGATTGCTGTAATTCAGTTTACGGGCATCGGTCCAGTCGAAAGGAGATAAGAATTTTCCGGTGCTATCTTTTACATAAAAATCGGGGTGATTGTTCATCCAGATATTATCGGGTGAAGTATGGTTTGCAACCCAGTCAACAATTACTTTAAAGCCCATATCATGGCATTTCTTTACCAGCTTCTTCCAGTCGTCCATGGTACCAAATTCCGGGTTTACTTTTTTGTAGTCGCTAATAGCATAATAACTACCAAGGCTACCTTTTCTGTCCTGCTCACCAATAGGGCAGATAGGCATAAACCAAAGGGTTTGAACACCCATTTTCTTTAGTCGGGATAAGTTTTTCTCTAAGGCTTTAAAGGTGCCTTCAGGGGTATACTGACGGGTATTTACTTCGTATATATTTCCTTGCTGAATCCATTCAGGAGCGGTAGGACTAAAGCCTTGCTGTGCATTTACTGTAGAAAACAGTGCTGTAACACAAGTTACAATCACTAAAAATCTTTTCATATTCATAATCGTCGTTTTTATTAATTTGTAAAAATAACATAATAATTAATAATTAAAAGTTATGAATTAAGAATTGAATACCGGGATTCAGGAGATAGGAGTGAGGAGACAGAATAAATACAATAAACAAATAGGGTTGACCAGATAACTGATCAACCCTATTCCTATTCTTAAATATTATTTTATATTAAAACCTATTTTCCGTGAGCAGGCATTTTAGGTGCTGCTGCTTCAGGTGCTGGTTTAGTTACATCTTTAATTTCTACATCAAATACTAAGGTAGAATAAGCAGGAATTACTGGTGGGCTACCTTGAGGACCATAACCTAAGATGAAAGGAATAATTAATTTTCCTTTACCACCTTTACCAAACAATTTAAGTCCTTCTTCCCAACCTCTGATTACTCTGTGTTGACCAAGAACTACATTGAAAGGATCGGTATGTTTAGCATCAGCACCCATGTTCGCATCAAACACTTTACCATCCAGGGTATAGCCTTTATACATAACAGAAGCCTGCCATCCAGAATCAGCTTTCTGACCTTCACCTGCATTTTCTACTACAACCTGAACACCACCTGTGGTAACTTTAGTGATATTTAGTTTATTATCAGTAACATATTTAGTAATACGTGCTTTTTCTTTAGCAGTTTCGCCTGCACTTTCCTTTTCAATTTTCTCTTGTTCTTTCTGATTAGCAGCCATCATTTCAGTCTTATATTCTTCGTTAGCTACTTTTTCGTCATCATATACTTTCAGAATTTCTACTCTTCCTTCTACATGACCACCCTTTACAAAAACTTCGTTGTAATCAGGAATCATATGTCTGCTTTTTAATGAATCATTATCCAAAAGGAATTCAACTTTATCACCTACTGCTAATTTTGCTAATACTTCAGCGAAATCGTACTTAGGAAGGTTGGCGAAATCGAATTTATGGTAGATTGGCATTTTACCAAAAGTAGAATTCAAGATAGAATCCTTACCACTTGCTGTTTTTACTTTGTACTCCAGATTGAATTTTACAATCTGACCACTTTTAATTCTTGGTTTTTTACTATCCGATGAAGTAATCTTATACTTCATACCTGATTTTGCTTTCTCGAATTGATTACAAGAAGAGAAAAACACGACTGCTACAAGCAGATAACTGATAATGCGCATTGTTTTTTATATTTATTTAATTAAGCTCTTTTTCGTATTGCTGAATCACCTCATGAAACTTAGCAGTTGTAGCTTCAATTGTATCGCTACTTCTACCTCCCGAAGCGTTCTTATGACCACCACCTTCAAAATGAAGGCGCGCAAATATATTAACATCAAAGTTCCCTTTACTTCTAAAGCTCCATTTTCTTTCCTCATCGCGATCTATTACAATAGCGGCAAGCTTTATGCCCTGAATTGTTAACAACCAGTTAACCAAACCTTCGGTGTCGCCGGTTTTAATATCATACTTGATAAGATCTTTCTTAGGAATGCTCATCACCACTGTATTGTATTGATACAACACTTCCATTCTGTGTAAGAAAGCATGTCCCATAAACCGTAAACGATTCTCGAGGAAGTTATCAAACATGTAATCGTGAATAAGGGAATGCTGCAGTCCGGTTTCTTTTAATCTTGCTACCATTCTATGAACAGAGGCGGTAGTAGAAGGGAAACGGAAAGAGCCTGTATCGGTCATTACCCCTGTATATAAACAAGTTGCAATATCAAGATTTATAAGATGATCGTGACCACTATCTACTATAAAGTCGTACACCATTTCGCAGGTACTACTTTTTGAAGTAAGGCTGATACCATAATCAAAAGCTGCTATTTCGGGCAATTCATGATGATCTATTAATACCTTGATAGCTTTTGCATTTCTGATAACCGGCTCAAAGTATTTAACTCTGTGCAGTATATTAAAATCGAGACAGAAGATAACATCCGCTTCATTTACAAGCACAGTAGCTTCTTTTTTATGCTTTTCGTAATTAACAACTTCTTTAGCGCCAGGCATCCATTCCAGAAAATCGGCCCAGTTTGTTGGAGATATATAAGTAACCTTGTGACCTAACTGAGTAAGGAAATGTAATAAGCCTAAAGACGATCCCATTGCATCGCCATCAGGTTTCTGATGAGCCGTAATTACAATGTTTTTAGGTGTATTTAATTGCGAAAAGAATGACTGAATTGGTTGCATAAAGTGCGGCAAGATAATGTAAAAAGAGAAACTGAGGGAAAGTTGATGGAATTGAAGGGCTAAATTAGATATAGGTTACTAGTTACCTGTCATTGTGTTTTGTATCAAAACAAACTGGAAACAAGCAACTAGTATCTTAATTGTATTAGCATTCTGCATTTAGCAACTTCTCATTTTTTCAATAATTCCGGTAGTAGAGAATCCTTCAACAATTGGGTTAATAACCACTTTTCCACCATTGGCTATTACTTCTTTTGCACCAACTATTTGTTCTACGGTATAATCACCGCCTTTTACAATTACATCGGGTAAGAAAGAGGTGATTAGTTCGAAAGGTGTATCTTCTTCAAATACAACTACAAAATCAGTAATAACAAGGGAAGCCAGTATCAGTGAACGGCTATTTTCATTATTTACAGGTCGGGAATCACCTTTTAGTCTTTTTACACTTGCATCGCTGTTAACGCCTACTACTAAAATGTCCGCTTCTTTTGCTGCCTGAGATAAAGAAAATATATGACCTTCATGTAATATGTCAAAGCAGCCATTGGTAAAAGCAACTTTTTTGCCCAGCATCTTCCATCCACCTGCCAGTCTTACCAGTCTTTCACGGGTAATAATCTTTTTCTCTATAGCTGAAACTGTTCTCATAATTACTATTTAATACAAAAATATAGGTTAACCCTGATTTTGAAGCATTTGGAGTTCGTAATAGAATTCCTACTGACAAATAAGTGTTAAAGCAACTCGTTTACAATAGTTGTCCAGTAAAAGACCCTGTTATTAAAGATGTCTTTTGCTTCTCTAATAATCTCAGGATAATGGGTAGTAACGTAACGCATGGTGGTATTATCAGTATATCCACTGATGTTTTGTGAAAACAACATATCCATAGCAGTTGCATTACCAAATATAGCTTTCAAGTCTTCCAGCTTTGCTTTGTCTTTTTCGTTGTTACTATCTATAAGATCAACAATGTATTTGTTATATATTATTTTCACTAAATCATTTATGGCAAGCCCTTTTTCTACTGCCAGATTATCTTTTGCCGGGTTTACATAATCGTAAAAACTACCATCGAATAGCATAGTAAGCATTTGATTTTCGTCTGTATGGTAACTACTGTTGAAGAAGTATTTTTCCGGCATTAAAAAGCTATACTGTCCTGTATGACTATTGCCAAGTGCTGCTAACCATTCTATGATTTTTAGCGGCTTATCTCTGTCAATAGATGGATCAATAACGTATGTGTCTATTTCTCCTTTATCATCAATTCTTATTATTGGTGCAACGTGAAAACTCCATTCAATATGTTCATTTGGAGATAGATAATTTTTATCTATTAACTGCAACATTCTATCATCTTTCTGATACAATGCCGCAGGCGCAAATAACCATACTTTAAGATGCTGGATATTGAATTTTTTATGTAGCAGTAAAGATAATATCTGAGCTCTTTGCTGACAACCACCGTGAGGAAATCCAAATTCAATACCCCAGTTGTAGCTTAAACTTTTAAATGCATCCTGTACTTCCTGATAATTATATACTGGTAATAAATTAGTATCTGCATAAGGAACATAATTAGGCTGCATAATTTTTTATTGATAATAG
>JBAXVH010000070.1:0-6768 GCA_037129215.1 Bacteroidota bacterium
GTTTTTCTCTTAATGCCTTAAGATCAATTTTTGCGCATTCTGTAATTAATTCCTTTACTATTTTCAACGGCACTTCTTCTTTACTGTTGAAATTAATACAGCCTTTCTGAAATCCTGTATTAGGCATCAATGCTTTATACTTGTCATAGATAGCAGGGTTCATATACATCGGTAAAACGTGGAGCGACATATGTTTTTTTACACTCGCAAGCCCATATTTAAAAGTTCCTGGAGCATTATAAATAATCATATCCTTTCCCATCATGGGGCCTATTTCTGCTGTGACTGTTTTATCCTTCAGAACAATAATTTCGTGAAGCTCGGTTAATAATTTTTGTCGCTCTGCTGGTTGCAATGCTATAAATTCTGCTATAGTCATACTGCTTAATTTTTAATGTTTTATATACTACAAAAGATATTAATATTCATCCAATCCTGACGCTTATTTCATACTGTTGTATATCCCTATTAATCCTACCAGTATCCAGAATAAATTCAGTACAATATAGGAGTTGTTTTTCCTTACAATAGCACAATACGTTAGTAAAATTGCATCAAATGTATTAATTAACCATAACGCCAGAAAGGGGGTTGATTTTCCCATAATACTCAATGCAGTAAAAGAAAGTATTCTCATGCCTACACCAATACCTTCCAGTATATTCAATGTTCTATTATTCATTTGCTTATTGCTTTTATTTAGTAATATAGAAGCTCATTATTACTATTATTGTTCCCCTGCAAATCTATGATTGCTGTCACATTAAAAATCTTCTGCTGCTATTTTATAGAGCAATATAGTATTGCAATACAGCCTTAACTCAAATTAATTCTACCCTTTAAGAACTGTACTTTATAAGTTTAAGCAGTATTTAACTACTTTTATGCCGTATAGTAAAAACGTATGTTTATAAAATTCTATAAACATCAAAAAACTATCCTCGGTTTTTTATGAACAAAAAACTACTGTTTATCCTTGCTTGTTTTATTTCAATCCATTCTTTCTCCCAGACTTTCAGTAAGAGCAGCTACAGATTAATCCCCGATACTGCTACCTTGCAGGATACCTTAACGGTTACTGGTTTAGGATCTGCTATCAATACTACCTTTGGAATACAGGATGTAATGATCAATATAAACCATCCCAGCGCTGGCGATATTACTGCTTCGCTTATATCTCCCAATGGTACCATAATTCTATTGACACAAAATAATGGCTGGGGCGGATCCAATTATTCCAACACACATTTTAATTATAAAGCAGGCACTACTGCCGTCTATTTAAATGGCCCTCCCTTTACAGGAAACTTTCAACCACAGAGCTGGTTAGGTACTTTAAACAATGGTCAGAATCCTAATGGAAAATGGATCCTGAAAGTAAACGACTGCTGCCAGTATAATATTGGTACGCTTTATACCTGGAGTATTACTTTTGGTACTACCCCCGCACCTATCATGCCCGATACTACTCATCTGCCTATTATAGAAGTGTTTACCAATGGACAAACCATTTTAGATGAACCTAAAATTAAAGCTCAGATGAACATAATAGATAATGGTGGTGGTAAACTAAATCATTATACCGATACGCCAAGTTTTAAAGGAACTATTGGTATTGAATTAAGAGGAAGTTCATCGCAGGACTTTCCACAAAAGCCTTATGGATTCCATACCTGGGATAGTACAGGCAACGATTTAGACACTACTCTTTTAGGAATGCCTTCGCAACACGAATGGATTTTCTATCCCCCTTACGACGATAAAAGTTTAATGCGCAATACTGTCATTTATAATATCAGCAATCAAATGGGGCACTATGCCAGCCGTACTAAATATTTTATACTATATGTAAATGGTATGTACGAAGGGATTTATGTATTAATGGAAAAAATTAAGCGCGATAAGAACAGGGTAAACATTGCAAACCTTAAAGCAAAAGATACTACAGGCAACGATTTAACCGGAGGATATATTTTTAAAATAGATAAAACAACCGGCGCGCAAAATGGAGGCTGGACAGGCAATTACATGCTCTGCGATACCGCCAGTTATACTACCGAAAGAATCAACTATTTATACGACTATCCAAGTCCCGATAGCATCAATCCAAAACAAGCCGCTTACATAGCAAACTATGTAGGTAAATTCGAAACTGCTTTCTTAAGCTACTCTCTTTACGATACCGTAAATGGCTACAAGAAATATGTAAGCCTAAAAACGTTTGTCGATCATTCTATGATGGTAGAATTAGCCCGTAATATCGATGGGTACAGACTAAGTAGTTATTACCATAAAGATAAAGACAGTAAAGATCCGCACATAAAAGCCGGACCAATATGGGATTACAATTTATCGTTCGGAAACGGCAATTATGGCCTTGCACAATACTGGAATGTATGGCAATGGAGTACCGTTTGTCCCGGCAATCCGGTATGGTGGAGTAAGTTGTTTTACAACGATACTGTTTATAGTAATTTATACAAATGCCGCTACACCAATTTCAGACAGAATGTATTATCCTGGAGCAATATAAATAGCCTTATCGATTCTATGCAGAACATTGTACAACAGGATCAGGTAAACACCTATAAACGCTGGCCTGTACTGGGACATTATACCTGGCCCAATGCATACTGGCCGCCTACTTTTCAGCAGGAAGTAGATACCCTTAAAAGCTGGATAAAACATCGTTTAACCTGGATGGATAGTCAGCTATGGAATAGTAGCTGTATCGTATCACTGCCTGTCAATATCATTTCCTTTACCGGACGTTCTATGGATAATACTGCACTGCTGAACTGGCAGGTAGATGCCGAAATAAATGTAGATAAATATGTAGTAGAAAGAAGCTTTGATGGAGCGGAATTTAATAGCATTGGCGAAACAATTGCTACAGGTAAATCATCCTATCATTTCAATGATAATATAACTGCATGGAGGGGTACCAATCTCTATTACCGGTTAAAAATTATCAATAAAAACGGAGCGTATACCTATAGCAAAATATGTACTATTCATGTTCCTTTATTAAATGCAGGCTTTACCATTGTGCCCAATCCTGCTACCGATTATGTACAGCTGTTTATCAACAACAGCATCTATAAAACTACCTGTATTCAGATTGCAGACATTACAGGCAGGATAGTTTTTAAACAGGAATTACCCATCATCAATGGAATAGTAAAAGTGAATACCGCTGCTTTAAAAACGGGTACTTATTTTCTTAAGATGATTCTGACAGATGAATCATATTCTCAAAAATTATTGATTACGAAATAAAGGGTTGGGCAGATAACTGCAACACTTTATTAGCTTTCTTATTGTTTATTGCGTTCATTTTATGCCTATTCGGTAGTGATTTATTACTTATTACTGGTGTAGGACAACTTATTACTGGTGTAGGACAACTTATTGGCTATGTATCATAACTTATGGAAGATGCTGATAACTTATAGCCAATGCCAGCACCTTTTATAAAAGTGCGGACAACTTATGATATTGTGCTAATAACTTATGGTAATATGCTGGTAACTTATTGATGATGCGAGTAACTTATGGACGGTGCGGACAACTTATGTAAAAGTGCGGACAACTTAATGACGAGAACCTTTAAAATAATAATAAGCGTTTTTGCAATATTAGGGGTGTATAATGAACAAGCTATTGAGTAATTTGATAATGTGCAGATGTTGTGCTAAACTATATTGAAGATACTGATTTTTTAATCTATACCTTGCACATCGATTATTGAGAATTAAGGATTAATCTGAATTGCATTTGTCTGTGTAAGACATGATTTTACGAAATTTATTTTCTCCTTTTTACTTATTTCTTTATATGTTGATGAGTTGGAATTTGCAATAGCTATTCTGCTACAAATTCTGATTTTAAAAGCTTGCTTTTTCATCTGTACATTGTGTACTCTTGTTTTCCTCTAACAATTTTTTCGGGTGTTATTTTTTAACTGCAGATAATGCGTACATGGCTTTAACGAGCTGCATTAGTTGCGAACAAAATTATTTATCATGAATAAGAAACAAATGAGTAAATCGGACATGTATGGGCTTATTAAATTATTTTTTGTAAAGTACAAAACGATCCTTGCGAGTTTATTACCATTAGTAGCTAAAGCATTAGCATTTAATAATCAGGTAGATTTAATTGATGACTTACTAAATGAACAAGGATATAATAGTAAGGGTAAAACAATGAGTAAAGAATCGTTGAAAGAAGTGATGATTGGGATGGTTTTAAAAATGGCCAATAAAGCCTATGCATGGGCAGTAGAGGCAGGTAAAAAGGATCTTGAAAATATACTTAATGTAGATAGTACGAGTTTTGTAATACCACAAGATGCATTGCTGATACTGGTAGATGATATACTTGCAGTATTGAATACCAATGTAATAGCGCTGGCAGATTATAATATTTTACCTATCAATATAACTGCTGCTGCTACAGCTAAACTTAATTACAAGAACGCTAAGGATACTCCTAATCAGCAGATATCTTTGAAAAAAACTATTACCACAGCAATTAAAAAAGAATTTAAGAATGCGGATAAAATTTTAGTTAGTTGTGATAAGCTGATTGCTGGTGAGTATATAGATAGTAATGCAACTATGGTACTTGAGTATCAGAATAGCCGTAAACTAAAAGATTCGATAGGAAGACACACCGTTATTAAGGTACATCTGTATGGAGATGAAGAGCATTCTAAAATATTAAATAATGGGAATATGTCCATTGATTCTTTGAAGAGGATGCAAAACTTTACTTCGGATGGTGAATGTGAAATTGTACAATTCCCTGGTGGTAATTATACGCTTGACATCAAATCGAAAGGATATGTAGATGTGCATGTTGAATTTGATATTAAAAGAGGGCAGCATATTGAAATGGATGTGGTGATGGTACCCAACAGAATTACGGGTAACGTTCTTAAAAATGGTAAGCCCACGGCTAACATTAATGTGAATATTGTGGGTACTGATTTAAGTACTATGACCGATGCTTTTGGGAACTATAGTTTTGAAGGAGTGCCTGCAGGTGCAGGTGTGGTAGAAATAAGTACTGAGGGTGGAGATAGTGCGAGTAAAACTTATACCATGGAGATGGGTAAGGATTTGAAGATTGATTTTGTTTTGTAAAGGCAGGAGGAAAATTAGCTAATTTGATTATGTGTTGATTAGCTAATAAATACAGGGAGTCAGGAGAATACAAAAAACTAAACACTAAAGATTTAAAAACTAAAACGTTTATTACATGAGCCTGCGGATTTTTCTGTGGGCTCTTTTTTTAATGTATAATTGATTATAGATAATTAATAATTATATGATTTATTCTTAGATACTACTTATCTTTGGCGTAAGTATATAAAATGTACTTATCATGATTATATCTTTTGGGAATAAAGACACGGAGAAAATATGGAATGGATTTCGCGTTAGTGGTTTACCCAACGAGATACAAACTACAGGGAGAAGGAAGTTAAGAATGTTGAATAATTCGCATGATATAACTGACTTAAGAATACCTCCTTCTAATAACTTGGAGCGATTGAAAGGTAGTAGAAAGCAATACTATTCTATAAGAATAAATAACCAGTGGAGAATTATTTTTATATGGAATTCAGGAAATGCAAGTGCTGTAGAAATTATTGATTATCATTAAATGAAAAACATGAAAAAGTTAGCTAACATTCATCCAGGAGAGGTTTTGAAAGAAGAGTTTATGATACCACTTGGTATAACAGCCTATAAATTATCGAAAGAGACGATGATACCGCAAACCCGTATTTCTGCTATACTAAAAGGTAATAGAAGGATAACGGCTGATACTGCATTAAGACTTTCGAAATACTTTGGAAATTCTGCTAAGTTCTGGCTTGGATTACAAGATGATTTTGATATAGAAGCAGAAAGTGAACATATAAAAAATGAGCTGAATGCGATTAAACATTATGAGGAAGTGGCGGCGTAAATAATTAGCTAATTATTTAAAGGGTATAATGTGACTCCTCCGTCAAGGTCTGCGATCGTTGGCGGTAACCTTTATACAAAAACATTTTTTATGATAATTAAAAAAACAATTGGGTTATTAGTATTTTATTTATTTACCCTACAAGTATCTTTTTCACAAACGAAAATTGACTTTAATTTATTAGTTGGGAAGTGGAAGTTTGTAAACTTTGAATGGCCAAACTACGTTCCTGATACTGCAAAAATTATAAAAGAGTCAAACAAGAATTTTAAAGATGCTATTTATTCCTTTACTAAAGATAAACGACTTATAATAACACAATCTTATACTCCTAAAGGATACTCAAACAATCTAACTTATACAATTAAAGATGGTAAAGTTTATGTATTACCTGTAAGTAAACCCAAAGAAAATCCGCAAATACTTGAGATTGATTTTTTAGATAATACTTACTTAAAGTTCTATGTAAAAGGGTTTCCACCTGTTGGAACATTTAAAAGGATAAGCAATTAATTACTACATCTTTGAATCTTAATTAAGTGTCCTATAATATAGAATTATTTAAAAAGTATCAGAGGCTACCTATAACAAGCATTTTGAGCGGCAGAAAAAGTCTAAACTTTGAAGGTTGTTTAGTGCCGCCGTCAAAAGGCTGCGACTGTTAGTGGCCATTTAGGGACAAACCAAACAATTCGAAGTAAGTATTGAAAATAATTAATATATATTCAGACTCACTAGCGTTGCGTTATAAGTCGAACAAAATCAATTGGTTAGAATTTTGTTCTT
>JBAXVH010000071.1:0-6679 GCA_037129215.1 Bacteroidota bacterium
CAAATGTATGTTTGCATCATTAAAATAAATACAAAATGAGTACAATTGCTAATTCAATTGATTTTTCTCTTGCTTACAAAGTAGCTGATATCAGCTTAGCAGAGTGGGGACGTAAAGAAATTCGTCTTGCTGAGGCAGAAATGCCAGGTCTTATGGCTTTAAGAGCTGAATACGGACCTTCTCAACCATTGAAAGGTGCTAGAATCGCAGGTTGTCTGCACATGACCATTCAGACTGCTGTGTTAATCGAAACATTAACCGCTTTAGGAGCTGAAGTTAAATGGAGCTCTTGTAATATCTTCTCTACACAAGATCATGCTGCTGCTGCTATTGCTGCTACTGGCGTTCCTGTATTTGCCTGGAAAGGTGAAACTTTGGAAGAAGCTGACTGGTGTATTGAACAAACTTTATTCTTCGGTAGCGAAGATCGTCCTTTGAATATGATCCTGGATGATGGTGGTGATTTAACCAACATCGTTTTTGATAAATATCCTGAACTAATCAAGCACATCAAGGGATTGAGTGAAGAAACTACTACTGGTGTTCACCGTTTATACGAAAGAATGGCAAATGGTACTTTACATATTCCTGCTATCAATGTAAATGATTCTGTTACCAAATCTAAGTTTGATAACAAATACGGTTGTAAAGAAAGTTTAGTAGATGCTATCCGCCGTGCTACCGATGTTATGATGGCTGGTAAGGTAGCTGTTGTTGCTGGTTATGGTGATGTAGGTAAAGGTTCTGCTGCGTCTTTATTAGGTGCAGGTTGCAGAGTTATTGTTACCGAAATCGATCCTATCTGTGCTTTACAAGCTGCTATGGATGGATTTGCAGTTAAGAAAATGGAGAACGCTATTCCTGAAGCTGATATCGTGGTTACTACTACAGGTTGTAGAGATATCATCAGAGGCGAACACTTCAAAGCTATGAAGGATAAGACTATCGTTTGTAACATTGGTCACTTCGATATCGAAATCGATATGGCTTGGTTAAACACTAACTATGGTCATACTAAAGATACCGTAAAACCACAGGTAGATATCTACAATGTAGATGGTCATGATGTGATTGTACTTGCAGAAGGTCGTTTAGTAAACCTTGGTTGTGCTACAGGTCACCCATCTTTTGTGATGAGTAACTCTTTCACTAACCAGACTTTGGCTCAATTAGAACTTTGGACTAATGCTGATAAATACGAGAACAAAGTATATGTATTACCAAAGATTTTGGATGAGAAAGTAGCAAGATTACATTTAAGCAAAATCAGTGTTGAACTAGATGTTTTAACACCTGATCAATCAGCTTACTTAGGCATTCCTGCAGAAGGACCATTTAAGCCTGAGCTTTACAGATATTAATTTTTTGTTTTGTTAATAGGGTGAGTAAGTAGGAAGGGTAATCAGAAATGATTACCCTTTTCTTTTTTGGAATTGTTATGCTTATGTCATTTAGGAGATAAATAAAATGATCAATATTTATTTTATTAGAAAAGTAAACTAAGTTTGCTACAATAAAATATTGTACCATGTACATTGAAGCAAGGAAAATAAATTTAATAGAAGCGGTTCTTAAAGTAGACAACGAAGCTACTTTAATTAAACTTGAAGAAGTAATAAAGACTGTTTCTAACAAAAAGACTCCCAAAAAGAATAAGCTTACAATATTTGATTTTGCTGGCATTATTTCTGACAAAGAAGCTGATGATATGAATAAAATCATTAAAGAAACTTGTGAAAATATAAATCCCGATGACTGGAAGTAAATATTTGCTTGACACTTGCATTGTGGTTGAAATTTTTAAAGGCAATAAGAATATTATTGAAAAAGTAAACAAGTTATCCGATTTTTCTATTTCAGCAATTGTATTAGGCGAACTATTTATTGGAACAAATCGTGTAATAAATAAAAGTAAACATCTTAAGAAACTAACTGACTTTATTTCTATTACTAAAGTATTCCCATTAGATTCAGATACTGCAGAACATTATGGATTAATTGTAGCTGAATTATATAAAAAAGGAAAACCAATCCCTTCAAATGATATCTGGATAGCTTCCACTGCCTTGCAACATGGATTAACATTAATTACTGCTGATAATCATTTCACAGAAATAAGCCAACTAAAAATTAAATTCTGGTAAGTTTTAATATTACTATTTACATTTATGAATAAGATATTCCTTCTATCACTAATACTGATCAACACGCAATTGTTTGCGCAGAAACTGGATTCTACCAATATAAAAGTGCTGATTGTAATTGCCCACCCCGACGATGAAACGGGTTGTGCAGGGACTATATATAAACTGGCCCACGATTATAAAGCCAAGGTAGACCTGGTTTGCATTACCAATGGAGAAGGTGGTTATAAGTATTCTACTCTGGGTAATGAATATTATGGCATGGATCTTACCGATCCTGCTATTGGCCGACAATATCTTCCTGCTATCCGTAAACGGGAATTGATGAATGCAGGCAAGATGCTGGGCATCCGCAACTTTTTCTTTTTAGATCAACTGGATGAAAAATATGGTTTAAATCCGCATGCCCCTTTAGATACTTTCTGGAATATATCGGTAGTTAAAACAAGACTTACCGAAATCATGACGAAGGATAAATATGATTTTGTATTTTGTCTGTTACCGGTGCCAGGTACCCATGCACATCATAAGGCTGCATCTATCATGGCTTTAAGAACTATCAACGATTTACCCGCTACTCAAAAGCCGGTAATTTTAGGGATGGATGTAAAGAGCATTGGCGACACTACCAAGCAGACTTTTACTGGATTAGAAGGTTATCCCGAAACTAAACTGACTACTGGTATTCCGCCTTTTCAATTTGACAGAAATCAGAAGTTCGGATTCAAGCATGTGCTGGATTATCATATCATTGCCAACTGGGAAATTGCCGAACATAAATCGCAAGGCACTATGCAACTGGCAGCAGGAAAGGGCGACTATGAACACTTCTATTATTATAGTATTAATCCTGCCGCTGCATTGCCAAAAACAACGGAACTTTTCCGTTTGTTAACCATTAATCATTATCCCGAATTAAAGTATTAATGAGTAGTACTCCACACGGCTTACAAAGAAGATTAGGACTCACCGAAGCAGTCTCGCTCAACATGATCGACATGGTGGGCATCGGCCCCTTTGTCACCCTCCCACTCATCATGCAACTGATGCCCGGAAAGAATGCTTTACTGGCATGGCTACTGGGTGCATTACTGGCATTGCTGGATAGTTTTGTATGGAGCGAATTAGGGGCGGCTTATCCCGAAGCTGGTGGTAGTTATCAGTTCCTTAAAATAATCTTTGGCAAGAAATATGGCAAGCTATTCGCCTTCTTATATACCTGGCAAACTGCTATACAGGCACCCTTGGTAGTAGCATCGGGCGCCATTGGTTTTTCGCAGTATTTTCAGTACATCATTCCTTTGCCCGAATGGTGGCAACAGAAGCTGGTTTGCGTAGTATTAATCACCGTATTATACTTACTGCTCAACCGCAATATTGTTTCTACTGGAAAAATCTCTAAGGCTTTGTGGATAGGCGTTCTGGCAGTATTAGCCATGGTTATAGGCTCAGGCTTATATCATTTCGATTCCAGCATATTACAGGCACAGGAACCCATAAGTTTTAGCTGGGTAAATATAGGAGCATGGATGATACTCGGACAAGCTTCTACCAAGGCCATTTATTGTTATCTGGGCTACTATAATGTATGTCATCTTGGAGCAGAAATTCAACGCCCCGAAAGAAACATTCCACGCAGCATGATTATCTCCGTACTGGCTATTGCCGGCTTATACCTTTTACTGCAATGGGTAGTGCTGGGCAACATAGATTCTGCTACTGCAGCCAAGTCGGAGTTTGTGTTTAGTACGCTTATGCAAAAATGGTTCGGACAGCAAATTGCCCGTTGGTTTACCATCCTTGTTTTATGGGTAGCCCTCTCCTCTTTATTCGCCGTCATGCTGGGCTATTCCAGGGTACTATATGCAGCTGCTGCCGATGGAAATTTCATCAAAGCTTTTGCTTCCATCGATGAAGAAAAAAAGATACCAAAGCTTTCCCTTTTATGGCTGGCCGTAATAGGTGGAGCATTCAGTTTATTGTTCAAATTAAAACACGTTATCAGTGCCATAGTAGTAGTAAGAATTCTTACCCAGTTCATCTCGCAATCAGCCGGACTTATATGGCTACAAAAGAATGGCACCCGAAAACTATTCCCGTACAAGATGCCCTTATTCCCCCTACCCATTATACTCTCTTTAATCATCTGGTTCTTTGTATTCTTCAGTTCCAAAACCGAATACATAGCAGGAGCCTTTGGAGTGATAGTTATAGGATTAGGAATTTACTGGATTAAAGAAAGTGGTACAAGTAAAAAGTAACGAAACAAAAAGTAAAAATTAATACAGGATAAATTCGCCACAGATAAAGTAGAACAAGAGGATAAATAAAAAAGATTTAGCTGATTATTTCATCAAAAGCCCACAGAATTAAAGCCTCCAATTATTATTACACTTTAATTTTTGTATTTGTATTCATTTTCAAATTGCCGGATTTTCAAATTTGTATTCTGTATTCATTATCAAATCATCACAATATCAAATCATCACATTAATTCCCGCTGCTTCTTTATCCCTTCTTCAAATTCACTAACAGAAACTGCATCAGCATTTAAAAATTTACCAATTCTCGTCCTGCACAAGCTGCTTAAATAAGCGCCGGTATTCAAAGCTTTTCCCAGATCGTTAGCAATACTTCTTATATAAGTACCTGTAGTACATACAATTCTAAAATAGACTAAAGGAAGTTCAATCTTAGTAATTTCAAATTCCAGAATATTAATATTCCTTGGTTCTACCTCCAGTGTTATTCCCTTTCTTGCAGCAAGATATAATGGCTGACCATCTTTTTTAATTGCCGAAAACATAGGAGGAATCTGTTTTATCTCCCCTAAAAATTGTTCTGTAATAATCCCATTAATGGTATCTAT
This sequence comes from Bacteroidota bacterium, assembly GCA_037129215.1. Taxonomy (GTDB): domain Bacteria; phylum Bacteroidota; class Bacteroidia; order Chitinophagales; family Chitinophagaceae; genus CANFLJ01. The sequence continues at coordinate 5,014 of JBAXVH010000071.1, forward strand.
ATCTATATGATTATACGGCTTAAAATCTTCGGGTTCCGATTCAAGATCATAAGTAGGCGTTGTTGCACCTAAGGTAAATGAGCCGGTATATTCTTTTTCCATGTTCATATACTCATTAATTTTCTTGGTATACTTTCCAGTACAAACTATCAGAAGGCCTGTTGCCAAAGGGTCTAACGTACCTGCATGACCAACCTTTGGAATCTTTACCAATATCCTTATTTTCTTAACCACATCAAACGAAGTCCAGTCAATTGGTTTATCAATCAACAATACTTTCCCTTCTGCATACTCTTGTAATTGTTGTAACATGCTGCAAACATAAAGCCTAATAAGTGGAATCCAAATATGACTTTGGAATTCTTAGTTAAGTTTCTCAAAGGAAATTAGTTGCTCCTATTTTTAATTCTTAATTTTTAATGCTGTTTTTTTTACTTTTGCCTTTTTACTTTTTACTTTGAAACATGATAGATCTACGTTCCGACACAGTTACTAAGCCAACTCCAGAAATGCTCAATGCCATGATGGCCGCCAAAGTGGGCGATGATGTATTTATTGAAGACCCTTCCATCAATGCGCTCGAAGAAAAAGTAGCTGCTATTTTTGGTATGGAAGCGGGCTTATTTTGCCCAAGTGGAACCATGACAAATCAGATTGCCATTAAGGTACATACCCAACCAGGCGACGAAGTAATCTGCGATAAGTTGTCCCATATTTATCAGTACGAAGCAGGTGGTATAGCCTTTAATAGTGGATGTTCTGTCAATCTTATTACAGGCGATAAAGGAAGAATCAGCGCTTTGCAGGTACTCGATGCTATCAATGCCGATGATATTCATAAAGCTATTTCCCGTTTAGTTTCTTTAGAAAATACCAGCAACAGAGGCGGCGGCACTTGTTACGATTGGAAAGAAATAAATGCTATCAGAGATGTTTGTAATCTTCATGGTTTACAATTACACCTCGATGGAGCCAGAATTTTCAATGCCATTGTAGCTAAAAAAGAAGATCCTAAGCAATATGGAAATACTTTCGATTCTATTTCTGTATGTCTTAGCAAAGGGTTAGGCACGCCTGTCGGCAGTGTTTTAATTGGCAATAAATCATTCATTCACAAGGCCCGTAGAGTCAGAAAATTATTTGGTGGCGGTATGCGTCAGGCAGGTTATTTGGCTGCGGCTGGCACTTATGCTTTAGATAATCATATCGAAAGATTAGAAGAAGATCACAAAAACGCCAAGCTTGTTGCCGATGCTTTACATAATAAACCCTGGGTGAAAGAAGTTATTGCCCCGGAAACAAATATTCTTATTTTCGAAACCACTCCGCCGTTTACTTCTTTACAGATAGTCAATAAGCTAAAAGAGTTCAATGTTTTATGCTATCCTATTGCCCCTCAGCAGGTAAGAATGGTATTTCATCTGGATATAAATAAAGAAATGATTATTGAACTAATAAACATTGTCCACAATTTAGAAGTACAGTAAAAGGGTTATTATTTTCAAGTAAAAATTACTTGGTATTGTATTCATTTTTCCTTTTTTACTTAGTATTGTTCCCCTCTAGGGGATAGGGGTTTGGGCGTTCCGCAAGCGGCCGTTGTAGCCTCTCTTATCTTTCCTACCACTAAATCAGCATCATATTTTCAAAAGGTTCAGAGGTGGTA
>JBAXVH010000072.1:0-6573 GCA_037129215.1 Bacteroidota bacterium
CTTCTGAACAGCGCCCGGCGGACAGGTACACTCCCGTTCGGGATGGTTGAAATACCCACATGGACAAGGATTCATGGAGGCAATCAACATGAAGTTGGCAGGAAATTCCAATGCCATCTTTGCTCTGCTGATGGTTACTTTTCTTTCCTCCATTGGCTGCCGCATTACTTCGAGTACCGACCGTTTAAATTCGGGTAACTCGTCCAGAAACAATACACCATTATGTGCCAAAGAAATTTCTCCTGGTTGTGGTATGCCCCCACCTCCTACGAGTGCAGCATCGGAAACGGTATGGTGTGGACTTCTGAAAGGTCTCTTGGAAATAAGCGTGGAATTCTCGGGTAGTTTACCTGCTACACTATGAATCTTGGTTGTTTCCAATGCTTCCTGTAAAGACAGGGGAGGCAGTATGGTAGGCAATCTTTTTGCCAGCATTGTTTTACCTGCACCCGGCGGTCCTATCAGTATGGCATTGTGCCCACCAGCAGCGGCAATCTCCAATGCTCTTTTAATATTCTCCTGACCTTTTACTTCATTAAAATCTACATCAAAAATGGTCTGATTATTAAAGAACTCTTCCCTTGCATTTACATCCTCGGGCTGTAAAGTAGTTTCATCTTTTAAAAACTCAATTACCTCTTTTATATGGGATACGCCATATACCTTCAGGTTGTTAACCATGCCTGCTTCGCGGGCATTTACCTTGGGTACTATCAATCCTTTATAGCCATCTCTTCTTGCCTGTATAGCAATGGGCAGCGCTCCTTTTATAGATTGCACAGTACCATCCAGACTAAGCTCGCCCATGATAACATAGTCTTTTAAATCCTCGAAATTCTCCAGCTGTTCCGATGCTCCAAGAACGCCCAGTGCAATGGGTAAATCGAAGGAAGAACCACTCTTCTTTATATCGGCAGGAGCCATATTTACTACGAGCTTGGTTCTTGGCATGTGATAGCCATTTGTTTTTATGGTAGCCTCTATTCTTTGCAGACTTTCTTTTACTGCATTATCGGGCAGTCCTACTATTACATAGCCCTGACCATTGCTCACATTTACTTCTATTGTAATGGCAATAGCCTCTACACCGTATACCGCACTGCCAAAAGTCTTGACTAACATATATTGGGATTAATCCCACGAAAGTACTCTGTATTTAACCAAGTATGATATATATCAATATTATGAAGGCATAACTGTTGTTACTTTGCCGAAAATATATTTTTTATGTTTATAAAATATTCAATCGCAAATTGTAGCTACTATAATGATTGCGGCCTGTGGTAACGATAAACCCACCATGAAGTATGAGGCACCTGCAGATGGTAAAGCGCTGTTTAAAACAAACTGTAGTTCCTGCCATAATGTGAAAGTAAAACTGGTTGGCCCGGCTTTGGCGGGTGTAAATGAACGCTGGCCTGATAAAAAGAAACTTCACGATTATATTCATAACTCACAGGCAGTTATTAAAACAGATGCTTATGCAAAGTCTGTTTTTGAAGCCAACAATAAAGTGATAATGACTCCTTTTCCAAATCTTACTGATGATCAGATAGATGCGATACTGAAGTATGTAGCGGAGGAAGAAAAGTAAACTAATTTGATGATGTGATGATTCGATAATGGGATAAAGAATACAGAATACAAATTTGAAAATTTGATAATGAATACAAAAAATTAAAATAAATACAGGGTTGCAAGTTTCCGGTTACCAGTAACCAGTTTCTTGTAACCCTGTATTATTATATTTTCTTCCTCCAGCCTCCTAACTCCTTGTTTTGGTATTATCTTTCAAACATCCTTTCTATATAGTCCTGCTTGTATTCTATATACGTAGGATTTCCGGTAGGGGTAACATTTGGGGTATTGCATTCGAACAGATCGTTTATCAATGCTTTCATTTCGGTTGTTCCAAGCGACTGTCCTGCTTTTATTGATTGCTGACGAGCCATACACCTTATCAGTTTCTCTCTCTTACTAAATTTCATTTCGCTGGTAAAATGCTTAAACTGTTCCAGCAATAGTTCTATTGAATGTTTTTCGTTGCCTTGTTTTATATCGGCAGGAGTGCCCTGAATGATAAAAGTATTGTTACCAAAATGCTCTATCAGATAACCAAGCTGGGTAATCTCGGGCAATAAGTCTTCCAGTAAAATAGCATCAGCTACCGCCAGTTCCAGCGTTATAGGGAACAGCAGTTTCTGTGTAGGCATCTGTTTGCTATGCACCATCAGACTATATTTTTCGTACAGTATTCTTTCGTGTGCAAGCTGCTGATGCACCAGTATAAAACCACTTTTAAATGAGGATACTATATAGCTGTTGTGCAACTGCACACAAGTTAATTCCTGACTATCGAAAGGCGATTGTTTGGTAGTATTCAGCTCGGGTAATAAATCGTTGCTCAGCTCTCTGTTGGTAGGTAAAGGCCTTGATTCTGTTTCTACAAAAAAGTCTTTCCAGTGACTCAGTTCGCTCTTCTCGCTTGGGTCTATTTTATGTGCCTGATTCTTTTGTGTAAACGACTGAAACAGGTTGGACGAAGAAGCTGATGATTGTCTTTCTTCGCTAAAAGGTTTACTTACCGCATCGAGTTGTTGTATCTCTGCATTCAACGAAAAATCCAATGATGGAGCAATACTGAATTGTGCCAGTGCATGTTTTACGGCAGCCTGCACAAACGCATAGATAATCTTTTCGTCTTCAAACTTTATTTCCTGTTTGGTAGGATGCACGTTGATATCTATCTGTGATGGATCAAGATCTATATACAATACATAAGAAGGAAAACTATCTTTTGCCACCAGATTATCAAAGCAGGTATTTACCGCATGGTTCAGATAAGCACTCTTAATAAAGCGGTTGTTTACAAACAGGTACTGATCGCCACGGGTCTTTTTAGCTGTATCGGGTTTACCTACAAAACCATAAATGTTCATGTAGTCAGTATCCTCTTTTACGTTCACCAGTTTAGCATTGTAGCTATTACCCAATATCTGTGTAACCCTCTGTTTCAGGTTCCCTTTCTCCAGATGAAATACATCCTGACCATTGCTGGTCATAGAAAAGAAAATATGTGGAAACGACATGGCCACTCGGATAAACTCGTCTATAATATGTCTTGTTTCGGCAGCATTGCTTTTTAGGAAATTGCGGCGGGCAGGTACATTAAAGAACAGGTTCTTCATGCTGATGCTGGTACCCACACTAAAAGCACAAGGCTCTTGTTTTGCCACTGTACTGTTTTCTATTTCTATAAAAGTACCCAGTTCATCTTCGGCTCTACGGGTCTTTAGTTCTACCTGTGCTACGGCAGCAATACTTGCTAAAGCCTCGCCACGGAAGCCCATTGTTTTTATATGAAACAGGTCGTCAATTACTTTTATCTTGCTGGTAGCATGGCGTTCAAAAGACATACGAGCATCGGTTTCGCTCATTCCTTTGCCATTATCTATTACCTGCACGAGGTTCGTTCCTGCATCGCTTATTATCAGTTTTATCGCTGTTGCCCCAGCATCTACCGCGTTCTCCAGCAATTCTTTTACAGCACTACCTGGCCGTTGAATTACTTCTCCTGCTGCTATCTGATTTGCTATATTATCTGGTAATAACTGAATTATATCTGCCACTGAATCAATTTAAAAAGTGTGCGAAAATACAATTATCAAAGCGATTGATACGGTAAAATATAAATGGGCAATAAATTTTCTATTACTTTTACTTTTATGAAAAAAGGGACACTTTTATTATTGGTTTTATTTATACGCTATTTTAATGCTTATTCACAGGATGGTGAAACGCAATGGTTAATACACAATAACAGCGTTAATCCTTCTGCAGTATGGAAAGGTTTTACGGCTTCGGTATATCCTATGGCACTTGCTACCCCTTCTGCAATTCTGGCTTATGGTTATCTAAAAAAAGATAAGCACTACAAGAATATTGGTTGGTATATAGTAGGGTCGCTTGCAGTAAATACCATTGTAACTCAAGGCACTAAGTATATTGTAAATCGAAGAAGACCCTACCTTGATTACCCCACCTTAATTACGCCTTATCAGGTGGATACTGATCCTTCTTTTCCATCGGGACATACATCAACTGCTTTTGCTACTGCAGCAGCTTTGAGTATTGCTTTTCCTAAGTGGTATATAGTCGTACCCGCTTATGCTTGGTCAACGGGAGTAGGTTATTCCCGTATAAAACTGGGAGAACATTATCCATCCGATGTGCTGATAGGCGCAGCAGTAGGAGTGGGTAGTGCTTATTTGTGTAACTGGCTGAATAAGAAGTATTTTAAAAAGGAGATAGTAGTGAGGAGATAGGAGACAGAATAATGCAACAAGCTATTTGTTCATTATTGTATGTATTTGAAATCAGCAACAATTACATTACTATTTCTTCATGGCTCTTACCATTTCTCTTTTGCCGGGAGGACCAGGAATTTTTTCTACTGTAAACCCTGCTGCCATCATACTTCTTCTTACATCACTTTTAGAACAATAGGTAGTTAATACTCCTCCATTGTTTAGTAAATTATAAAGCGCAATAAATACTTCGGTTGTCCATAATTCAGGCTGAATTAATGGTGCAAAAGCATCGAAGTAAATCAGGTTAAATTTCTCAGTAGGTGTATAGTTTAGTAAGGAGGTATTTAGTTTTAAGAATTTAAATAATGGAGAAATAATTACTTCCTTGCCCCATTCTGCGTTGTGTATCTGACTAAAAAAGCCTTGTACATCATGTAATATGGATACATAGTTTAAAGCATCAACTTCTAACTTAGGTAAAGGGAATAATTCTATGGCTACATAATCAACAGCAATATTATTTTCTACTGTCCATTTGCCAGTTAATAAGGCATTTAAGCCTGTACCAAGACCCATTTCAAAGATTCGGATTGGTTTATTTTGATTGGCAGCAATATACTCCAACCCTGCATTAATAAATACATGATTGCTCTCTTGAATAGAGCCGTGGGTACTATGATAAGTAACTTGTAAATCGGGTAAATAAATGGTATGAGATCCGTCTTCCGTAATCACTAATTCTGTATTCATTTATTAAAATATATTATCTTGTGCCAATGAATTACAAAGATCATTTATCAAAGGATAAAAAATTAATTTCTTTATTCCACTTCGATTGATGGCGAGTATTATTAGTCAGCAACTTAGCACTAAGGTTGCTGATGTTATTTATGCTCGTTTTATTGGTTTATTTAATGGTAAAGAACCTAAGCCACATCAAGTATTAGAAACATCAATTGATACCTTGAGAAGTGTGGGTTTATCCAATCAGAAAGCAGGCTATATACAAAATGTGGCCAACTTTTTTGTGGAGCAGAAACTAACTGATGCAAAGCTGCATAAAATGGACAATGAAAAGGTAATACAAACCCTTACACAGATAAAAGGAGTAGGACAATGGACTACAGAAATGTTGCTGATGTTTACTTTGGGTAGAGAGGATGTATTTCCAGCAGACGATCTGGGTATACAGCAGGGAATGGAGATGTTGTATAAAATTAGTCCGGAGAATAAAAAAGAGATGAAAGCAAAAATGGAAAAAGTTGCCGAAAAATGGAAACCTTACCGAACCTATGCCTGCCTTCATATCTGGAAATGGAAAGATCAAATGAAGAAACAGAATAAACCTTTATAAAAAACGATAGTCTGTATAACACAATTTCCTTGTTTGATGCATAAAGATGATAGCGAATTACTATTAGCCTTTCAAAACGAAGCAACAAAAGAAAGTGCTTTCGGACTGATATTGAAGAAATATCAGGAACGTCTTTACTGGCATATCAGAAGGTTGGTTGTAACGCATGAAGATACGGATGATGTATTACAGAATATGTTTATAAAGGTGTGGAAGGGGTTGCATAATTTCAGAGAAGATAGTCAGTTATATACCTGGCTTTATAGAATAGCTACCAATGAAAGTCTTACTTTTCTGGAGCAACAAAAAAAACGATCTTCATTAAGCTTAAGTGAAATGGAGGAGTCTTTGGGGAATAGAATTAAAGCGGATGAAAATTTTGATGCATCTAAACTGGAGTGGCGTTTACAGATTGCCATACAGGAATTACCAGAAAGGCAAAGGTTGGTATTTAATCTTAGGTACTACGATGAAATGCCTTACCAGGAAATGAGTAAAATGCTGGAAACCAGTGAGGGCGCATTGAAGGCAAGCTATCATCACGCAGCAAAAAAAATAGAAGAATATTTTAGAAGTCATTAAACTTCTATATAAAATAAAGTCTGACAATCGGTATATGAATCAAGAAGAAAACATATTGAATAATTTTAATGAAGGGGAAAATTTCTTACAGGGTTTACCAAAAGAAATGCCTTTTTCTGTTACCAATAAATATTTTGAAACGCTCAGTAATCGTATCATCAACCGTATTCAGCTGGAAGAAGATGCAGCTTTATTAATTCCTGAATTGAGCGGTCTCGATAAGACCATGCCGAATTCAATACCGCAGAATTATTTCGAGAAATTAAAGGTTACACCTCCTAAGCAGGCTACTATTGTAAGAATTAATTATTTGAAGCAAATATTTGC
>JBAXVH010000073.1:0-6523 GCA_037129215.1 Bacteroidota bacterium
GTATTTGCTTACAGAAGTATTGTTGCTATAACTAATATTCCAGGTACCATCATTTGTATATACTAAATCGGCATCAGTATTGTTTAGTTTTAATCTTACATCAGCTTCGTAACTATCATTCAGTTTAACGGTAACATTTGTTTCTCCAAATGGATTCACAGTTACAGGTACATTTTTAGTAGAAGTAGATGTAGATGCCAGCTCAGTATTATTAATATTCAATTGAATATTGAAAGAAGTATTAGCAGAATTGTTTCTTATCTTGAAATTAAAATCCTTACCATTTCTTTCATGCGATACAATATATGTTTCAGGCACAGTAGCTGCAACCATTTGAGTTACTGGCAAATTACTGCTAAGATTATCCATCACACTTTGTGCCATACTCTTCAGAATAGTAGAAGAAGAACTCCACAACTGGAAGTTGTACATCGTATCATAACCTGCAAAATTCTCATTTAACCAGATAGACTGAATAGTATACAACGCTGCGTTATTATTTCTGCCTGCAGAGAAGCTAACTGCATATTCAGTGTTACCATCTGCTTGTAATAGTTTGTATTGAATTAAACCAATATTATTGATTGTAATATTCTTTACATCCAGCAATTGAGCTCCTTTCAATCTGTCACATATTGGTTTAGTATGTGCATAAACCATACCGTTGGTTTTAGTAGCCAAAGCAACAGCTTTACATATGTTATTAGTAGTATAATCCTGAGCTTGCACTTCCAGAGCATTCGTAAAATTCACTAAATCGGATGGAGAAGAATTGTATATATCAACTTTAGCATTCAATACTACTTTAACTGAATAGTTAGTTGGTAATAAATCTTTTAATCCTAGATAAGAACCTGTTCCCATAACCATGATTGATGATACGTTATTTCCCCTTGGCATCTTAGCATAATCAACCATATTGCTAATGCTATTAATAGCTTTATTATATACTCTGTCTGCAATAGCAGTGCCAAGACTCTTACTTTCTACACCACCTGTAACACCAGAATTAACTTCACCACTACAATCAGTTACTACCACCAGTTTTGATTGAGAATAAGTGCAACCTCCTACCTGCAATGAATAAACAACATTACCATTACCTACCCCTACTATCGTTACTGAACCAGTTAAAGAATCTATTTTTAATATGGTTGTATCCGTTACAGACCATATACCATTCAGAGTAGTATCAGTAAATACTAAAGTAGAATCCAGACAGAGCGAATCAACACCATTCACTATACCTACTGTAACCTTTGCTGGTTGGCTTACAATATAACTTGCATTAATAGCACAACCCAAGCCATCTGTAGCCACTACAGAGAAAGTATCAGCACCTATATTCGTTCTATCTTTTGTGTTTGCACCATCATTCCACACATAATTAACCGAACCGTAATTACTTACCGGAGTTACAATAATCGACCCATTGGTTAATCCATAACAACTTACATCTGAAACAGAAACATTCAATGCTTTCAAACAAGGAATATAACCAGCATCTATTGAATAATTATCTCTATCAAAGCCAGCACCATTAACATCAATAGTTATTAATTCACTATACCCTGTCAATGGATCAGCATCCGAATTATTATTTACTTTAGGGGTTTGATTTACTACTGTTAATCTATAGCCCAAAGGAGTTAAAGGGAATTTAACGAAGTAGTTTGCTCCGGTTAAGTTGATAAAACTATAGTAACCAGGTTTTCCAAAGAAATCATCTGCAGTAAGCGTAGAATCTATCAATACAGCATCATTTCCACCTAAAGTATTAGACGCTCCAGCTTTATATAAATATACTTTAACGCCATTTATTCCTGCACTTACGCCTTCATCCTGCAACCCATTATAATTTGAATCAGCCCATACATAATTTCCTATAGATCCAAGATTAGCAATACAATCAGCAACCATACCTACCTTATTTGGAGTAGCTGGAAGTAATTGAGAATTATTATCTGCTCTGGATAACTGATACGTAAATGAGTTAAACATTGTTAAGCTTCCAGGAACGCCCACAGGTAATACCATTGGCCAGTTGAAAACAATACTATCCAATGGATTCAACACAGCATTTCTGGTCAACTTAATTGCTTTAACAGAAGTAATATCGGCAGGGGCAACAACCGACCAGTTTGCAGTTTTACAACCTGCTCCATTGATAGCAGGAGTAAAATCGGGCAGACATGGATTGGAAACAGTATCGTAATAAATGATAATATTAGGGTCATTGAAAGTAATTGGGGCTGATAAATTAGCAAAATACTGAGAACCTCTTCCATCTCCTATGTAAGGAAAAACGTCTACCAATGTAACTTGCTTAGCAGCAATATTACCCGTATTTTTAAGTACAGCTCTATAATTAATTTTCCCCTGTGGAGTAGCATGTGCATTAGTTGGATAATACACATAAGTAGTGGTATCGCAACCATTCTGTCCAAGCTTAGAAGTATAAGCTGCAGAACTTAAAATAGTAGCAGACTGAGAACCGGATATGGTAATAGTACCACTGTTTACATAAGAATTAGTACTTAACAGTTTGGCAGAATTTGCAATTGTTCCTGCAGCAGTTCCATCCGCAATTCTGGTATCGAAAGTAATCCATACTGAATCTCCCGATCTTACAGTATCAACCGTAAAAGTAACTTTAGGAGAAACATAGGTAACATTACTCAAAGGAACCAGTGTTTTATTAACGCCAACCTTAATCTTAGCACTTCCTGAAACATAACTCAATTTTGCTGGAAGACTATCCACCCAGGAAACATTAGTAGCATATCCTAATCCAATTTGATACATTCTCAACTGCCAGTGTACTGTATCTCCAGGAGCAAACTTATTATTACTGCTATTAATAATGGCTTTATTTAAGCCTGTAAATATTGGTAAAGGAGAAACAATTTTTGCAGAACCACAAGCATTGGTCAATGCAAGCCCTACCCCATTCAGATAAATCACTGCATTGTAACAATTTTGAATAACTGTACCCGCAATTATTACAGCACAATTAGCTGGATTCCTGGTACCTTCAACAATTGCTGTACCATTTTTAGCCCCTTGTGTGGCAGAACGAACAACTGCTTTGTACGACAAGTCCTGATTCATATTGGGTTCAATGGATCTATTTGATGTACTTTGAGTAACTACCTTAACCTGCGTAATATATTCTCCAGCACCTAATGATAATGTGTCAGCAGATTTAACCACTTTATTATAAATATCAATATTTCTGTAGGTCCCCAAAGAAGTAAAAACAGGATTTAAATTAGTAGCATAATATTTAGTAACGGTAAGATCAGGAGGTGTATTGGAAGCAGCATCCTTTACATAATTTGCATTAAGAGAAATAAGGTCTACGTTATTGTCTACATTATAGGTAACAACAACAGAATCAAGGTTAGAATTACCACTATTTTTCCACCCTTCTGTAAAAGTAATAGTCGTACCTGGCATTACTGTTCCAGAACATAAACCTGCATAACTACTACTAATTGTTGTACCTGTGGTTGCACCTGCCATAGAGGCAGTAACAATACTTACCGAAGTACATGGAGTAGTGATTGACTTATGAGCTCCGTTATAATATAAATCGGTATTATAACAATGCTGAGCATAGCTCCCCTGTATTAATGTTTTACAATTAGATAAATTTTTAGACCCTTCTATAATAGCTGCACCTGATTTACCTCCTTCAGTTGCAGTACGTATTTTTACGGAATAAGTAAGATCTTGACTCATATTAGGTTCAATCATTCTTGTTCCTGTACTGGTTACCAGAATTTTTACCGATGTCACATACTCACCTGTAGCTAACACAGGGGTGTCGGCTACTGCAACTATACCATTATAAATGTCAGCATTTTTATAGGTGCCAATTACAGTATAACCTGGATTAAGATTAGTAGCATAATATTTTGTAACCATCAATGCTGGTGGCGTATTAGGTACTAAGGCATCTTTTACATAGTTTGCATTTACAGAAAGTAAATCTACATTATCATCTACATTATAAGTCACCACCACAGAATCAAGATTGGTATTACCGGTATTTTTCCATCCTGTAGTTAATGCAGCATTGGTACCAATCATAACAGTTCCTGCACAAAGACCTGCAATAGTAGTAATAGTTGTTCCTGAAGTTGTCCCATCCATATAAGGAGGAATTAATTGACCATTTCCACAGGCTTTTACTGGAGCAATAGCAGCATAAGTTCCTAAAGGTAAAACCGGACAATTTGCTGTTAGCGTAACGCAATTGGTAACAACTGAATTATCATTAAAATTAGGGATATTATACCGCACTGTAATAGTAGCACTTCCACTGGCAGACAAGGCAGTATTACTCCATTTCCAGCTAACTACATTATGTACAGCATCATAAGTAGGATTTACAGTACCAAAAGCAGTAGCAGAAACATACACACAGCCTGCAGGTAAAGTATCCATAATTGTAGTACTATATAAATTCAATCCTCCATTACTGGCACCTCCATTTGTATAGGCAATAGTATAAGTAAAAGCATTCCCTGTAGAAGCATTAGTTGTATTAGCTGTTTTAGTGATTTGAATATTGGTTGTGGCCAACGCTTTTACATAAATTACTCCGCTACTTACAGGACTTACACTTGCATTGGTACCAGAAATCTGCGCTGATATTGCAGGGGTATACCCATAAGCAGTTGTACCTGCAGTATATACTAAAGCAATCTGTAGTTGTCCTGTACTTCCCGCAGCGATAGGATTAACCATAGTAATAGTAACCACACTACCAACAATACCTACCGATGCTACCTGACTTTTATCAAACGAAACACCTGCTACTCCCCCAGAAACGGTTAGGTTTGATGGTAAAGTCATTACCACCTTTACATTCTGGCCATTGTCTGTCAGACTGGAGATACTGTAGTTTAATGTATAAACAAATGCTACTCCGGTATTCACAGAATCCTGACTTACAGAACCACTTAAAGCCAAGTCAACAGAGGCTGTTGCTCTATTGTTAAAACTAAAAAGTGTAATCATCAATACTAATAATTTGCCAACCATCTTTAAGAAGGAACTATTAGAAATTGAGCGATTTTGTAACTTTCTTTTCATGATATTTAATTTTTTTGCTTACTAACAGAAGAAAGAGAGTTCTCTTATGCTTTATAACGTTTTTCAAAGACATATATTGTCATTTAAAAAGTAGATGAATTACGTTTTTTAAGTATTATTTTATCTCTTTTCTTTCATTATGGGCATGTTTGTTGTTTATTGGAATTTACAGTACAAAAGTCCATCTTATTAATTTCACATCAAATAGCAAAACATAACAATATAGTGTATCAAAGCAATTTATTGATGTCATATTAATCATACAGCTTGTTTAATTTATTGATAACATAAATAGACTTTTATTAGTACATCCTTATCTACATTTAATCTTTTCATCATTATGTAGAATAAATTATTCAAATCTTATGCCAAACTATAAATTACTATTTTTACCACTTATTTTCAAAGCATGTCCATCATTAGTCCAGAGAAAGTTTATGTACAGCAATTAACGCACCCTTCATTTGCAGAAAACAATCTGGAAGTATCAATTATAAGGCTCGATCTGATTCACTCAACTATCAGTGGTAATAAATGGTTCAAACTTTCAGCCTATCTAGTTGATGCTATTCAAAAAGGCTATCAGGCATTTGCAACATTTGGTGGGGCTTATTCCAATCATATTCTGGCTACAGCAGCACATTGCCATCAACAAGGTTTTAAATGTATTGGATTCATCAGAGGCGAAGTGCCCACTATCCTTTCTCATACTCTTGCTGAAGCAAAAGAACTTGGAATGACGCTTAAGTTCTTATCCAGAACAGATTATCAGAACAGAGATATAGAACAATTTAAAGCTCTTTACCCCGAGTATTATTTTATTGATGAAGGTGGATTTGGAACTTTGGGTATTATAGGTATAAAACAAATATTTCAATGGATTCCAACCGATGCCAACTTTATTGTAGCTGCCTGTGGTACAGGTACAACCCTTGCAGGTTTAATTTATGCTGCATTGCCACATCAAAAGGTAGTAGGTATCAATGTATTAAAAGGCTATGAAGCTATTGAAACAGATATAAAACAATTACTTCCTCCTGATTTCACTTCAAACAACTGGGAAATGTTCAACCACTATCACTTTGGAGGGTATGCAAAGAAAAATGAATTACTTATCAGATTCATGAATGAATTGTGGCAAACAAATGCCCTACCTACCGATTTTGTATACGAATCTAAAATGATGTTCGGACTGATCGATCTTGCACAAAAAGGTTACTTCCCTAATAATAGTAAAGTGATTGCAATACATAGTGGAGGATTACAAGGCAACCTCTCCTTACCAAAAGGATTACTGCATTTCTAATAAAAAAATATAAAGTATCTGTATTTTGTATTAATTGTATTCAATTATCAAATTAGCACATTATCAAATTAAAAAGATCCCCAATACCAAAGTATCAGGGATCTGTATTAATTG
>JBAXVH010000074.1:0-6516 GCA_037129215.1 Bacteroidota bacterium
GACGATAACAATTCTTTACTGGAAGATTAAAGTGAATAAATTATGTACGATGCTCATGAACCAAATGGGGTAGACAAACCAAGCAGAAAGAAGCCCATTTATCCTATCACAAATGGGTTAAGAAACTATCTGCATCATTATGGCAGGGAAGTGTCTTTACCCGGATTATACGAGCAACTTACCCGCTTTACATATACCGTTCCTATTAAAGATAAAGAAGGAAAAGATACCGCATGGGAACGTACTATTTACGAAACAAGAGACTGGGAAGATCTTCGCGAAAACCTTGTATTGAATTATGCTATCTTAAAAACAAAAGGAGATTTTAGTTTTGTGGATCAGCTTGATCTTGCAGGCATCGATTTTTGTTACTTTGGAAACAGTCAGCCATTTCGTATTCGTATCATCAATCGTTTCAATGATAATTACGATCATTATTACATAAAGAAAGCAGATAGCAGTCGTATATATGGTATAGAACTGGAGCACTTATTGTCTCCAAGTCGTATTACTTATTTTACCTGCGGACAAACCCTAATGGAAGAACATATCCCCGGTATTCCTGGCGATATATTTGTGAAACAATACCTTAATAATCCCGATACTAATCTGGTACGCTTATCCAAACAGTTTGTGAAGTTTAACGAACGTTGTTTTACCCATCTTTTAGGGGATATGCGTAGCTACAATTTTGTGGTAAATATTACCCCCGATGTTGTTGGAGTGCAGTATAAGTTTATGGCTATAGATTTCGATCAGCAATCTTATGAAGGAAGAAAGAACTTTTATTTACCGCAGTTCTTTAAAGAAAATAAACCTTTTGTAGATGCAGTAATGAAAACCCTGAATAAAGAATCGGTAGAACAATATCGTGCAGAAGAAAGAACCCTGATGGCATTCCGTTTATCTTCCGCAAAGTATCGTATTAAGGAGCTATTGGATAATATGCATCATGCGCAGATATCTTCTACAGAAAAAGTATTTCAGCTGAAAGAAGAACTGGCAGAATACTTTGATGAGCCCTCTTTTTTAAGGGCAGAAACTATGGGACAAATAGTAAAGAAGCAGCTCAAACAAAATCTTCGTAAAAGCCTTTCTCTATTACCTAAACGAAAGGGGAAACTAAGTATTTAAAAGTTGAAAGTAATAAGTTTTAAGTATTAGTATATAAGTAAATTCAATGGCTGTTTACTTATTACTTAAAACGTATTACCTAAAACAATTTATCCTTTAAACAACACTATAATCTGATGTAGTTTATCTTTTAATTGTTTTCTATCTACAATAAAGTCTAAGAACCCATGCTCCAGTAAAAACTCACTGGTCTGGAATCCTTCTGGTAAATCTCTCTTGATAGTTTCTTTAATTACACGAGGACCAGCAAAACCAATTAAAGCGCCAGGTTCCGCAATATTCAAATCGCCAAGCATACCAAAGCTGGCAGAGATACCACCAAATGTAGGATCGGTTAATAAAGAGATATAAGGAAGCTGAGCATCGCTCAACTGAGAAAGCTTACCACTCGTTTTAGGAAGTTGCATCAAACTAAACGCACTTTCCATCATACGTGCACCACCACTTTTGCTAATACACATAAATGGAATTTTAAATTCAATACAGTAGTCAATAGCTCTACAGAATTTTTCACCCATTACGCTACCCAGTGAACCTCCAATGAATTCAAAATCCATACATGCCACCACCAGCATTTCGCCGTTAACTTTACCTACCCCTACACGCATAGAATCTTTAAGATCCGTTTTTGCATGTATGTCATCCAGTCTTTTCTGGTAAGGTTTTAAATCAGTAAAATGCAGAAAATCAATGCTTCTTATATTGTCGCAAAGCTCTTCATATTCATTATTATCGAATAAGGTTTCAAAATATTCTTCACTACCTATTCTGTGGTGGTAATTACACTTTGGACAAACAAAAAGATTCTCTTTTAAATCCTGTGTAGTAGTAATAAAATTACAGTCAGGACATTTATTCCATAAACCTTCCGGAGTTTCTTTTTTATCGGCAGTATCGGTTGTTATCCCTTTTCTGATACGCTTATACCATTTTGGCTTAGCCGCAGGTTCGTTGTTGGATGCTATAGGATGATCCGTTTCACTTCCAGTTAAATTATATTCTATATCCTCTGAACTTTCTTTTTTCATAACCAGTTTTTATTTTGTAGAACAGAATGGCTTCCTAAATCGATTTCGTAACCACAAAGTTTTAATTGCAAGATTAAAAATAACGATAGTTTAATATGCGCATTAATTTATCTTGAGCCAACAAATATAAAGTCAAAAAACTAAGCGGTAGCCAACATAGCTACTTTTTTAATATTTAAACAAGAAAAATTAAAGACTTAATTAATAATCTAATGTTCTGTTTTAAAGAGTAAAGCATGCTTTTTAGGGCGCCTTTAATTGAAAAAAACAGCAAGCTTTTCGTGTAATTCCTTAGGAATATTTACTCTCTTTCTGCTTTCTTTATCTAAAAAATAAAGTAGTACAACGCCCGAAGTAATCATTTTACCTGCTTCATTGTATATGTCCTGATGAAATTGAATAATATGTTTATCGGGTAATTCTTTTATAGTAGATTGTATGTTCAATACATCATCATATTGTGCTGGACGCAGATATTTTATGTTCATTTCTACCACAGGAAGCATTACACCCATATCCTCCAATGCCTTATAGCTCATACCAAGACTACGGATAGTTTCTACCCTACCTACTTCAAAGTATTGGGCATAGTTGCCATAATAAACAACTCCCATCTGATCTGTCTCGGCATATCGAACTCTTATCTGTGTAGTATACTGATACATAGTCTGTAAATTGGCTGCGAAAATAACATCATTCCTCTTTCTTTTCCCTAAAAGTCAAAACAGACTATATTGCATCTATTCAATTTTGCTTCTGCTCAATCGCTTGCTATACTCCCTGTCCTTTTTATTGGAATAAAAAATAAGCTGTGCAACTTCGTCCCGCAGTACCTCTGTGGTTCAATGTACTGTATTCCTAACGACTCACGAAGTATTTTCACGACTCACGAGCTTACTCTTACAATATGAACTTTTTTCATCCACCTTTGCAAAAACTAAAAAGGATGTCAACCAAAAAGAAATTAGTAGTACTAAGCGGTGCTGGGATCAGTGCAGAAAGTGGCTTAAAAACTTTCCGAGACAGTGATGGCTTGTGGGAAGGATACAATGTATATGAAGTAGCTACTCCTCGTGGTTTTAAAGCAAATCCGCAACTGGTGCTCGACTTTTATAATATGCGAAGAAAAGATGTAGCTGCCGCCATGCCTAATGATGCTCATAAAGGGCTTGCTGCTTTGGAACAGTATTTTGATGTTACCATCATTACGCAGAATATTGATGATCTGCACGAGAGAGCCGGAAGCACCAATGTAGTACACCTGCATGGCGAGATTTTTAAAATGAGAAGTGTACTGGACTACGATACAATCTACGACATAAGAGGCGATATAAACCTCGGCGATTATGCCCCCGATGGCGGACAACTAAGGCCACATATTGTTTGGTTCGAAGAGCAGGTGCCCATGTTGGAAACGGCGGTAGATATTGTATCAATGGCCGATATTTTTGTGGTAGTAGGAACTTCTCTGCAGGTATATCCCGCTGCCGGTCTGGTAAATTATGCTCCCAAAGATATTCCCATCTATATCATCGATAAAAAGATACCCCATACCAGTATCCGTTCCCGCATTACCACTATCGAAATGGGAGTAGGGGAAGGGGTAAAAGAACTGACTCAAAAATTAATGATTTAAAGGCTTTATCTCTGCTGTTTTTGATGGTGGTATTTACGAACTTATAACCTACTACTTTCAACTTACTGACTTAATTATTACTATTGCATAAATTTTTTATTATGTTATTGAATAATAAAGTATCAATTGTTACCGGAGCTGCCCGTGGTATTGGTGCAGCAATTGCTTTAAAATTAGCAGAACAAGGTAGTCATATTGCCTTCACTTATGTTAGTGATAGTAGTGCTGAAAAAGCAGCTGCTTTAGAAGCGCAACTAATTGCTTTAGGGGTAAAAGCTAAAGCATATAAAAGTAATGCAGGAGATTTTGCACAATGCGAATCCTTTGTGGCAGAAGTGCTGAAAGATTTTGGAAATATCGATGTTTGTGTAAATAATGCAGGTATCAGTAAAGATAATTTATTGCTGAGAATGACCCCTGAACAATGGGATGAAGTAATGGACATCAACCTGAAGAGTGTATTTAATATGACTAAACAGGTTATTCGCCCAATGATGAAAGCAAAGAGTGGAAGTATTATAAATATGAGTTCTATTATTGGTATCCGTGGTAATGCCGGACAAAGTAGCTATGCTGCAAGTAAAGCTGGTATCATTGGTTTTACCAAGTCTGTGGCGCATGAACTGGGTAGCAGAAATATCCGTTGCAATGCTATTGCCCCAGGTTTTATAGAAACCGATATGACACACTATCTGCAGGAAGGTGCTGCCAGCGAAGAGTTTTTAAAGAAAATTCCTTTGGGTAGATTTGGTAAAGCTGAAGAAGTAGCCAATGCCACATTATTTCTTGCAAGCGATTTAAGTAGCTATGTTACCGGACAGGTAATCAGCACTTGCGGTGGACTTAACATTTAACTTTAGGAGATAGGAGACAGGAGTAAGGAGATAGAATAATACATTTATTTTACTACAGATTCCTGTCTCTTTCATTAAAAGAACAAAAACAGATGACAGTTTACGAGAAATTGCTACAGGAGAATAAGGCCTGGGCTAAAGATCAGGTAGAAAAAGATCCTGATTACTTTAAGCGCCTGGAACAGATTCAGCAACCCGAGTTTTTATGGATTGGTTGTAGCGATAGCAGAGTGCCTGCCGATAAAATTACCTGTACTCAACCAGGTGAAATATTCGTTCACAGAAACATTGCTAATCTGGTAGTTCATACCGATGTAAACTTTGCCAGTGTTCTAAAATATGCAGTTGAAGTATTACAGGTAAAACATATTATTGTTTGCGGTCATTATGGTTGTGGTGGTATAAGGGCTGCCATGACTAATCAGGATCTTGGTATTATTAATAAATGGCTCCGTCAGATAAAAGATATTTATAGAATTTACAGCGAAGAACTGGATGCTATCGAAGATATAGACGCCCGTGCCGACAGGCTGGTAGAGTTGAATGTAAAAGAGCAGGTAATGAATATTGCCAAGAACTCGAGCATTCAACGCCAATGGAAAAAGAATAATATTCCACACATACATGGCTGGGTTTATGGATTAAATGATGGTATTATAAAGCCTATCTGCGAAATGGAGCCTAATACCCATATCGATCCGCTATACGAGTACGATGTAGATTAGGGGTTTAATAGGTTTAAAAAGTTCAAGAAGTTTAATTCGTTTAATGTAATACAAAACACAGGCTACTTTGTGCCTATGTGTCTTGTATTCTCCTATCTCCTGTATTCTTTCTCCTGACTCCCGCCTTTTTATAAACATATTTCCCCTTAATCGAATAGCACATTATGTTTGCAAAACAGGGACAAAAATGCTCACAAGATTATTCATAAAGAACTACGCTATTATTGATGAAGTAGAAATTGATTTTTCTGCGTCATTAAATATTATTACCGGCGAAACCGGTGCTGGTAAAAGTATATTAATTGGTGCCCTGGGGTTGATACTCGGACAGCGTGCCGATGCTTCGGTTTTGTTATCTACCGAAAAGAAATGTCTGGTGGAAGGTACCTTTCTGATAGACTATAATAAACAGGCAAAACAATTTCTCACTAAGAACGATTTTGATATTGATAGCAACCTCATTATCCGTAGAGAGATTGCCGTAAATGGTAAGTCCCGGGCTTTTATCAACGATACGCCTGCCACCCTTACACAGATAAAAGAGTTAGCCTCTTTGATGGTCAACCTGCATCAGCAGTTTGATACCTTAGAGTTGGGCAACGATGAGTTTCAACGTCAGGTAATAGATGCGCTGGCTAATAACGAGCAACCACTGCATCAGTATCAGCAGACTTATAAGGACTGGCAACATACTAAGGGTCAACTAAAAGAATTAGTATCGCAGAAAGCAAGCTTCCAGAAAGAAGCGGAGTATCAGCAGTTTTTATTTGATGAACTGAACGATGCTGCCTTCAAAGAAAACGAGCTGGAAGATATGGAAGCCGAGCTGAAGCTGCTGACCAATACCGAATCGATAAAGGCAGCGCTGGAGGGAACTTATTATCAGCTAAAAGAATCCGAAACCCCCATTGCCACTACTTTAAAGCAGCTGGCAAATACCCTGAATAATTTTCAGGACATTCATCCAGCCATGAAACCACTGGCCGATAGGGTACAATCTGTTTACATAGAAATAAACGATATAGCGGCGGAAGCCACACATCTTAGCAATACTTTATTGCACGATGCTTCCCGTATAGAAACCATCAACGAACGGTTGTCGCTGGGCTACAAACTGCTAAAAAAACATGGGGTACTTA
>JBAXVH010000075.1:0-6505 GCA_037129215.1 Bacteroidota bacterium
CCTATCTCCTAATTCCCCAAAGGCTACTTCACCGTATTCCAGTTAGCAACATTCACATGAATAGGATACTTAGCTTTCAAAGTCTTTATCCATTCAGCTTCAAGCTGTGTTTGATAATCGTTTATAACCAGTCCTTTGGCTTCTTCAAAAGAACGTTTTGTAGCTTCATTGTGTAGTTGGGAAACAACAAAAAAGCTATACAGTTCATCCGCATCGCTTTTCTCGGGCGTAGTAATAAAACCAACCCTTGGTTCTATCTTTTGTTTGATAGGAAGATTCTCGTATTCATACCTTGCACTATCAGCCGATGCTACTCCACCATAGTTACTTACCGTAGTTCTCCAGGCAGTAATATCCTTAGTAATTTTTCCCGCAAGTTCTTTAGCAACTTCTTTGTTGTTAACGGTAATTAATACACCCGATACTCCTTTGTTCCATACATATTTATCCTGATGAGTTGCATAAAATTTCTTTAATCCTACAGAGTCTTCCGAAGCCTTGCTCCACACATTTTTATCCATGGCCACAAACAGCAGATTTGCTTCTTCAAACTCTCTAATTTGTTTATTTACAGCAGGATTAAATTGTTCGTAATGATCGCGATAATATTCTATGCTCTTCGTCTTTTCAAACTCTTTCAACTGAGCATCAAAAGTTCTAGTAGATAAAGGATTGCCGGAATGCAACAACATAGAACTATAGTTCTGAAAATCTTTGGCATACACATTTTCAGTAGCAAATGAAAACAGTAGTGTGGAATCTGTTTTCTTACCAAAAGAAGCCATTGATCTTCCTTGCAAAAAGCTATCTATATAGGCATAGATTACAGTATCGGTATAAACCGCTTTCTTATATTTTGTAAGCTGTTGCCACTTCTTTAAACGGTTGTTTTTAGATTGTACCAATCTATCACCACCTTCTATTTTCTGTTTGATGTAAGCATCTTCTTCTGCCGTTTTTGCAGGCTCTATCTTCTCTATCAATTTAAGAATATGATATCCATAAGAAGACTTGAAAGGTGCAAGATATTCTCCATTGTTTTTTAAGGTGTACATCTTGTTTTCAAAAGCAGTATCAAAACGTCCAATACCTATTTCTGGCAATACGCCATTGTTGTTGGCAGAATGCAAATCGTTGCTATATCTTGCTACTAAAGCTTCGAACTGCTCTCCTCTTAAAAGCTGTTGGTAAATAGTATCGGCCAAGGCTTTCTTTACACTAAGTGCTTGGGCATCTGCATCGGGAGAAGTAGCTAATAATATCTGTGCTACTTTTCTTCTGCCAAGTGCTTTTCTTTCTCCCATATTACGAAATATATGGTAGCCGTATTTTCCTTTATAAGGAGCGGAATATTGTCCTGGTTTTAAACCATACACTTCATTTTCTATAGCATAAGGAAGGTTGAATAAGGTAATGAATCCAATATCTCCCTTTGTTTTTTTATTTACTTCATCATTAGAAAAAATATTAAGTACTTCCTCGAAAGATTTACCTTGTTTTAGCATGGCTGAAGCCTTATTTGCCTGCTCCTGTGCTTTGGCTGTATCCTTGGAATAATCAATATATATCTGTGCTACATGAATATCTTTCTTACTTCTTTCGTAAGCTTCTGCAATCAGCTTTTTCTCGTCTGCCTCTTCGTTGATCAGGTTCTCTGCAAGCTGCCTTTTAAAATTGGTTAATTCCGTTTTAAAAGTCTCCAGATTATTCAGCTTAGCATCGTAAGCAGCCTGTACTTTCAATTTGAAATTGATGTATAAATCAAGGTACTCTGTCAACGACTTTTTACGGTCGGCAGCATTGCCCGGATTCTTATCAAATGCTGTTAGAAACTCTTGTTTACTTACGTCTTTTTTCCCGTAAGTAAAAATGGTTTGAGCATGCAACAAAGAGGTAAGGCATGCAAGTGCAAGAACTATTTTTAAAGCTTTCATGATTAATCCGGTAAAGTGTTATTTTTTCTTTTCTGCGTTCTTCTTCTTTTGTTTGGCAGTAATTAAATCGTCGAACTGAAGGATGCCTAATTGCTTGGCTATAATATGTTTTTCTTCGTCCAGCAGGTACATGGTAGGTGTTTTATATACATCGTACAACTGACGGAAATTTGGTTGACTATTTGCTGCTTCCTGATCTCTTACTTCCTTTGGCTGATAGGTAAAATACCAATCGTTAGGAAGCTTTTTATCTGCAATAAATTTCTTGTACTCTTCTACCGAATTATCCTTAACATCTACATTGTAAACCTTTACACCCAAAGCTTTCCATTTAGCACGATAGATAGAATCTACTCTTGGTACTTCTTCTTTACAGTGACCACAACTAGGATCCCAGAATATTACAAAAGTGTAAGGAGCGCTGATGCCATAAAGGGATACAATTTTACCAGTAGTATCCGCTACATCTAGCAATGGAGCAGGGCTACCCAATTGGTTTGCAATTTTGCTATACCCCTGATCGATGATGGTCTTTTTTGATTCTTTATTTAAGTAGGTAGTATCGCCTTTTAAGTAAAAGTTTTCGAATAGGTAAACAAATACTTTATCTTGTCCCATATACTCGGGATTCAGGTATTTATTGGTGAACTTAGTTAACAAATAAGGATAAATTTCTTTACCAGTTCTGGCAGAAAGCAACATTACTTTTACTTCCTTTATAATAGAATCGGGCTCTGGAGAAACATAGTATTTAAAATAATCATCCAGCTTAGGCTCGAGGAACGGTGTTCTTAATAAACGATCGTCGTAAAAGTTTACATCATCCCAATAATGTTCTTTAACAAAATGGTATGGATAAGTAGAATCTGGTTTACCATTTACTACAGGAACAGCAGGAGTTTCCGGACGACGCATTGCCGCTAAAAGAGCAGACAACAAAGCATCGGGATTCTGTTGTATCATAGTATCACGGTAATCCTGCAATTCTTTATTAATAGCAATTACCTTTTCTTTTGCTGATTGAGAATCTGCTTTAGATTTAGAAGCTTTAAAAGCTTCCTCATACTTGTTCATTAAAGTGCCTTTTTCGAAGGCTTTCTCAGTATATAATTTATAGATATCATTATCAGGAGAACCAACAATAGAAGGATGATCCTTTTGAGTAGAATCTGCTACGATAGTAAAGTTTTGTTTTTCGCCTATCAATAAATCGAACAGGATAGAATAGTGTGGAGAGACAACAAAGTAGATACCACCAGTTAATCTGGAACCCTTAAATATTCCCTGGCTATTTTCGTTTACAACTGTACTATCTACCAATACTTTGTTTTTGCCATAATAGCAGCCTAAATAAACCTTTTGATTTTTAAAAGGCTTTACCGTTACAGAAATGTTGTGACCAGTATCTGCAGCATTAACTACCGTAGCAGTTTTAGGTTTAGTAACAGTTTTTTTAGGTTGTGCAATTAATATACCACCACTAATTACAGTAAATAATAAAAGTAATTTAAATCTCATACTTAAGACATTTATTTAAAACGAGGCGTAAAAATAGGTAAAACAGAACCTTATTCGGTTAATGAATTGCAAAAGCAATAACAAAAATTATACCAGAATAGCCTTGATTAATCAAAAAAAGTATGGATATGATAAAATGACAGCGGGAATTGACAGTATAAATATATTATTTAAGGAGGATTTATTTCTTTATTCCTGTAAACCTGATTACAGCTCCCTTACCATTGTGATAAGGGCCTTCTTTAAGCTCAATTACCTTCTCGCAAAGTTCTATTACATCAAAGTCTTTAAAGTCATTGGCAATGTCTTCCAAAGCAAAAAGCATGTCAGGGTTTTTAGGTCCACCGGCACCTTTATCTTTTGAATTGTATTCAATATGTTGTTTGCTGAATGCTTCAAAAATTAATACTCCTCCTTTTCGTAAGTATTGAATAAGCTTTTGATGAACAGCCGATATGGATTCAGTCGTAAAATGGGCATAGGTAAGTCCTATCACATCAAATTGATCTTTATTATAATGAAGGGAAGACCAATCACCTACCTGATATTGTATGGAAACCTTATTTGATTCAGCGAGCGCATCTGCTTTCTTCTTTGCTTCAATGCTCCAGTCAAAAGCATTTACATCCCACCCTTGTAAAGCAGCATATACAGCATTTCGTCCTTCGCCTTCTGCTGGTAGCAATATTTTACCAGGGGATAGTTTATCCAGTTGCTCTTTAAAGTATTCGTTAGGGTCTACTCCATAGGCATATTCAGGCGCACTATATCTACCATCCCAGAACTCTTTGATAACCATAAAAAAGGATTAATTATTATTAGACTTAAATAAACTAAACACTAAAGTACCCAGAAAAGCAAAGTATAGCATACTATTCAAAGGCTTAGAACTAATCATACACTGGCCATTATTGCAGCCCACCAGTTTCCACCAGAAGAACCCTCCTATAGCACCTACCACTGCTCCAATAAAATAAAGCTTATTTTTAATTATCCATTCTTTCATAAGCCAATGTATTAACCAGTCAAGTTGTGTAACCAGCAACCGGAAAAGATATATAATTTCATCTCCTAATATTACTAAAAATACCAGAAATAAGCAACCATAAACGTTGTATTCTCCTCACTCCTGTCTCCTATCTCCTTGTATTAAATTAGCTCAGCAAGCTTTTCATTGTAGCAATACCGCCACCATTATATACATCACTCAGTCCTGCCTGTTTAAGTATTCCAACTGCACTGGCACTTCTTCCTCCCATTAAACAATGTACCACTATTGGCGTAGTCATTTGCTTAATTTCTTCAATTCTATTGCCTACTTCTGATAGTGGAATATTAATAGCACCAGCAATGCTATCTGCTGCAAATTCATCGGGGTTTCTTACATCCAGAATAGTTACGGTAGGTTCCTGAAAAAGTTCTTTAATCTCTTCCATTTTTTTAATTTTCGTATTAACTGATTAGCGAATTATCGGATTCAATAAATTAAAATTGTATTCATTATCAAATCATCACATTAGCATATTATCACATTAGTTCTTTCTCCGCTCTCACTGCATTCCACAAAAAGAATCCACCAGAAATATTCAACACATTTTGATAGTCGTTTTGTATTAGCATTCTTTGTGCCAGATATCCTCTTAAACCTATCTGACAAAAGATAAATATTTTCTGATCTTTTGGTAATTCTGATAATCTGTTTCTAAGCTCATCAACCGGTATATTTATTGCTCCTTCTATTGTTCCTTTATTATATTCTTCTGCAGTTCTTACATCTACCAACACATCCCCTTCCTCTGCTTTATTTTCTCCATTCCAGTGGGCCACTTTCAATACACCATGTAATATATTTTCTGCTACAAACCCAGCCATATTAGCAGGATCTTTAGCTGAAGAGAATGGTGGTGCATAAGCATGTTCAAACTCTATAAGGTCATAAATAGTGCCGCCATTCTGAATAATACTGGCAAACACATCCAGCCTTTTATCTACACCATCATACCCAGCTATTTGAGCGGATAAAAGCTTACCATTTTCAGGTGAGAAGGCTATTTGTATAGACATCTGTTGTGCCCCCGGATAGTACCCGGCATGAGACCCGCTATGAGTAGTTGAAATAATATGTGGTATTGATAATCCTTTTAAATGTTTTGCAGCAACTCCGGTTGTTCCCAGCACCATATCAAACACTTTTACAATGGCTGTATTAATAGCACCTTTATATGATCTTTTATTTCCCAGTACTATATTATCTGCACAGATTCTTCCTTGTTTATTGGCAGGGCCCGCAAGATAAGTTATCATAGATAGTCCAGTAATAGGATTCACAAACTCTATAGCATCGCCTACTGCATATATATCAGTATTGGAGGTTTGTAAATACTCATTCACCAGTATTCCTTTCGCTGTTCCAAGTTGTAATCCTGCAGCTACAGCAAGCTTAGTCTCAGGTCTTACCCCAATCGATAATATTACTAAGTCTGCATCAATACTTTCCTTATCTTTTAGTAATACTTTCAATCCGTTATCAGTACGTTCAAATCCTGATACTGCTGAATTAAGTTGAAGGTTTACACCCTTTTGTCTTATATGTTGCTGAGCCAATGCAGCTATAGGATAATCTACCGGTGCAAGTATCTGATTGCCCATTTCTATTATGGTAACATCCAGACCCAGATGATGCAAGTTCTCAGCCATTTCCAGTCCTATAAATCCAGCCCCAATCACTACTGCCTTTCCTGTTTTATGTTTATCTACATAAGCTTTTATAAAGTCGGTATCTGCTACATTGCGTAAGGTAAATATCCCTTCTAGCCCTATTCCAGGCAAAGGTGGACGAACAGGTTCTGCACCCGGAGACAGAACCAGTTTATCGTAGGTTTCCGTATACTCTTCTCCGGTAATTAAATTTTTAACAGAAACTGTCTTTGCAGCAGCATCAATTGCTGTAACCTCGTTTCTTACTCTTACATCTATATTGAAACGACTATTAAATCCGGCTGCAGTCTGAACAAATAATTTATTTCTTTCCTTTATTACATCTCCTATATAGT
>JBAXVH010000076.1:0-6450 GCA_037129215.1 Bacteroidota bacterium
AAGTAACACTGTTTAATATCCAGTTGCCCTTTACAGTAGAATGTTCTGCTACTACAGTAGTGTTCTTAGAAGATGAACACGATGTCATCACTATTATGGTACCCATTGCCATAACTAAAATGCTTAATTGAATCTTTCTCATTACGCTAAAATTTGTGCAAATAAAGCGCACAAAAAACTAAATAGCTAATTTGTGTATACTTTCTGTTACAGACTGCAGAATTTCTGTATCGGTGTAAGCAGTTGGATTAAATGTGGAGCCAGTAATGATTTCGTATAATTCAATATAACGTTTAGAAATTGTATCTACCCATTCTTCACTCATTTCAGGAACCTGTTGTCCTTCTTTACCCATAAAGTTGTTAGCTATCAGCCATTCTCTTACAAACTCTTTACTCAGTTGTTTTTGCTTCTCACCGGCAGCTTGTCTTTCTTCAAATCCTTCGGCATAAAAGTATCTTGAACTATCAGGTGTATGAATCTCATCCATCAGATAAATAGTATCTCCAATCTTACCAAATTCATACTTAGTATCTACCAGTATTAATCCCTGTTTAGCAGCAATTGTTCTACCTCTTGCAAATAATTGTAAAGTATAGTTTTCCAGTTGCTCCCAATCTGCAGCAGATACTATTCCTCTTGCTATTATTTCTTCTTTACTAATGTCTTCATCATGCCCTACAGCAGCTTTAGTAGTAGGAGTAATGATAGGGGTAGGGAAATAATCGTTCTCTTTCATTCCTTCAGGTAAGTCAACGCCACAAAGTGCTCTTAAACCTGAATTATATGTACGCCATGCATGACCTGTAAGATTTCCTCTTACTACCATTTCTACTTTGAAAGGGGCACACATTTTACCTATACTTACATTGGGCGCAGGAGAGGAGAGTAGCCAGTTGGGACAAATATCTTTTGTAGCATCCAGCATATAGGCTGCAATCTGATTCAACACTTGTCCTTTAAAAGGAATGGGCTTAGGCAGAATTACATCGAATGCAGAAATGCGGTTGCTGGCAATCATCACCAGCCATTTATCAGCTATAGTATACACATCTCTTACTTTACCACTGTAAAACTTAGTCTGTTGCGGGAATGTTATCATAAAAATTATTAATTCATAATTATTTAGTAAGACTCTGTATCACATCATACTTAGTAACAATATGATAAGCACCAGTTTCATCTTTTGATAAAACAGCACCGGTCTCTTTAGTAATTAAACTGCTGAGTCTTTCTACAGGTGTTTCAAAATCAACTACAGGATAAGCAGCTTCCAGTACTTCCTTTACTGCTGCATTTTTAATCTCTGGATTAGAGAATATTTTCTGGAATAGTCCCCCTTCGCTGATTGCCCCAATTACTTCTCTGTTTTCCATTACAGGAATTTGCTCAATATCATACTTCTTCATCAGCGCTACAGCTTCTGCTACTGTATTGTTGCCATTTACTGTTACCAGTTTCTGGTTTGTTCTGCCACTAACAATATCCTTAAAAGTTTTTACTTCCAGGAAGCCTCTTTCCATCATCCATTCGTCGTTGTATATTTTACCTACATATCGGCTTCCATGGTCATGAAATATACAAACTACTAAATCGTCTTTAGTTAATTTATCTTTCAATTGCATTAGTCCCTGTACACAACTTCCTGCACTATATCCACAGAATAAGCCTTCTTCTTTAGCTATTCTTCTGGC
The DNA here is from genome assembly GCA_037129215.1 of Bacteroidota bacterium. Lineage (GTDB taxonomy): Bacteria > Bacteroidota > Bacteroidia > Chitinophagales > Chitinophagaceae > CANFLJ01. Next base: position 1,695 of record JBAXVH010000076.1, read on the forward strand.
CATGATAGCACCATCTTTATCGGTAACCTGTTCAAAATGATCTATCACACTCATATCGTAGTTCTGCGGTATGAAATCTTCTCCAAAACCTTCACTGATGTATGGATGAACGTAGCTCATGTCTACTTCACCAGTTTTAAAATAATTAGTCAGCAAAGAACCATATACATCAATAGCCCAGATTTGTATATTTGGATTCTTTTCTTTAAGATATTTAGCTGTACCAGTAATAGTGCCACCGGTGCCTGCTGTACAAACAAGGTGGGTTATTTTACCATCAGTCTGTTCCCATATTTCAGGACCAGTACTTTCGTAATGAGCCAGTCTGTTTGCCAGATTATCGTATTGATTAAAGTGGTAGGAATTAGGCACCTCCGATGCCAGCCTTTTTGCTACGCTATAGTAGCTGTTAGGATCTTCTGGCATTACATTCGTAGGACAAACAATTACTTCTGCACCTACTGCTTTCAATACATCCGCTTTTTCCTTCGATTGTTTATCGGTAGTAACAAAAATACATTTGTAACCTTTTACTATAGCAGCAAGCGCAAGTCCCATACCAGTATTGCCACTGGTACATTCTACCATGGTACCACCAGGTTTTAGTTTGCCTTCCTGTTCTGCAACTTCCACCATTTTTAAAGCCATTCTATCTTTAATAGAGTTGCCTGGATTAAAGTAATCCACTTTAGCAGCAACCATACAAGGCAGACTCTTGGTTACACTATTCAATCTTATTATAGGGGTGTTACCAATAGTCTCTAACACATTATTTTTTATGTCCATTGCAGAATCGTTTGCGGCAAATATAATGGGGAAGATATAAATGTAATAATATAGCAAAAAAAGAAGGATAGTAAATGCATAAAGCAAATCCTATCCTTCTTTTATTTATCTGAGAATGTATTTATTCTATCTCCTGTCTCCTTCCCCCTATCTCCTAAAGAAATTAATCAAAATTCTGTGTTGCACCTACTGCTGCATACTGAACATTGATTACCCCTTTACTGGATTTCCATGCTGCAGAACTTCCGTCTACTACATAAGCTACCAATCTGCAGTTTGCTGGTTTTACAGTATATGCTGCTCCATTTCCATTTACACCACTTGTGCTGAAAGTAAATGGTACAGAATATACATTATTTTTATAAGTTGCAGCTACAGGGATAGTATCTCCATATAAGTTGGTAGATGTAGCGCGGAAACAAAACTTCTCTTCAAAATTTGGAATTGGATTTTGTCCATTATACAAATATGGAGTAGCACCACCAGAAGGTGAATAATAATTATGCTGACTTGCTAATAAACCACTTTCTACCAAAGCAATTACAATCTTTAATGGTTTGTTGGTAGTAACAGCAAATTTCACTTGTGCTGTACCCGAAATGGTAGTACCACTTACAGTACTGTTAATGGCAAGTCCTAAGCAAGTCCATTTTGCAGTTTCAGTATTCAGGGTTGTAGTATCTTCTTGCCAGTTTAATCTTCTGTTTATTACAGTAGATGGGTAGCCAGTAATATTAAAGGCAGTTTCCATATTGTTACTATATTGAAATGCATAAGCATCAGGTCCTAATCCAGTACAGTGTACACCTACCCAGGCACATTTAGGATGTGTTTTAGTATAATTATCCAGATCAAATGCTTCTCTCGGACAATATCCACAAAGGATGCTGGTATAATCTTCTACTAATATCTTGTGTGAAAAAGCAGCAGCTGAGGTAGTAACCACAGTTAATGGTGATTTATTACTGGTTAATGATCCTGAAGTTGCAGAAATAGTAAAGTTACCGGTACTGGAAGGATAATAAATTTTACTCGCTAAAGGAGATGAAATTCCTCCGTTATTTAAAAATAAACTACTCGTAGATGTTACGTCATTATTGCTCGCATCTTTTACAGTAACAGATACCATATCCCATCCGTTATTTTCTACAGTATCTCTTGAAAGGTATACAGTAAGTGGACTGATGCCATTAGTAGAATTAATAGTTACTTCATTTGTGTAACCAGAATTTCCATTTGCATTAAATGCATTTAATCTATAGGTATAAGTCGTATTTGCAGTAGTAGTGTTGTCGGTATACGTTTTTACATTTGCTCCAGTAGTTGCAATTACACTATAAGTGCCACCAACTGTTTTACGCTCTACATGAAATCCAGTTTCATTGGATGAACTATCTACCCAGTTCAGCACTACTTGTCCTGAAACCAACGCTCCTGTTAAGTTCAAAGGCGAATTTGGTACAGTAGTCCCAATAGGGTTTGTTGTACCGTCCGTGTTCGAACTCTTCGAACAGGCACTAAATATTATTGCAATAAATAGTACTGCAATGGAAAACGTTTTTTTCATTTTACTGTTTTGTTTTGGTGATAAATTATAGTTTTCGAAAATAGGGGAATGAAAGTTAGTAAAAAAATAAAAATTCAAAACAAATACTTTCCTATGTTTGACGCTTACAAAAACATACAAATAATGCAGATGAGAATATTACTCGTATTAATTGCAATGATTTTTACTACAGAAGTCACAATTGCACAAAACAACTTGCCCTCAATTAAGATTAAATCCGTAAAGAAAGGTAAAGAAGTAGCTTTTTCTTCTATTACCGAAGATGCAAAAGATACCATCGTCATTGTTTCTTTCTTTGCTACATGGTGCATTCCTTGTGTAACCGAGTTAGACAATATAAACGATGTATATGCCGAAAAACAAGCGGCTACCCCGTTTAAATTAATTGCTGTTTCTATCGATGATGCTCGTACAGCTAATAGAGTAAAACCTTTTGTAAGTGGTAAAGGATGGAAGTTCGATGTGTATCAGGATGTAAACAGCGATCTTAAAAGGGCTTTCGAAGTAAATGATGTTCCACACGTAATTGTTATTAAAAATAATAAGGTTGTTTATCAGCATACAGGCTATATAGCCGGAGGCGAAGACGAATTATTCGAAAAAATCAAAACTTTATAAACTACCTGTTTTAAAACTATAGTAATTTATTATTATGAAGAAAATCATAGGCCTGGCATTAACTGTGTTTTTAATACATACAGTAAATGCTCAAACAGTAGAAACGCTTTCTAAAGGACATATTAGCGGTAGCTTCGAAAGCTATTCTCAATTATATAAGGATGATGGCGTAAGCAATGCAGTTGCTCCACCAAATCAGATTGGATCCAACAACTTTCTAAAAATAGATTATACCTACGGAAAGTTTGTAGCAGGTATGCAGTACGAAAGCTATCTTCCTTCTGTTCAGAACTACTTTAGCACAAATAGTGCAAGTGCTGTAAACGATAGCAAAATTGTAAACAGATACTTTAAATATATCGAGAAAAATTATTCGGTACAGGTAGGCGACTTTTACGAACAATTTGGTAATGGTATAGTATTACGTTCATGGGAAAACCGACCTATTGGAATTAATAATGCCCTCGAAGGTGTGAATATATTTATTCAGCCTGCCAGCTTCCTTAAAATTAAAGTGTTGACCGGTAGAACCCGCAACATCTTTGATTATTCAAATTCTACAGTAAGAGGTGCCGATGTGGAAGTAGACTGCTCCGATTGGTTAAATAAAAAAGATGCTGCTCATCCTGTTTCGCTTACCCTTGGCGGTAGCTATGTTAGCCGTTACCAGGGTGGGTATACTGGTCCTGTAGTTGATTTTCCGCAGACTGTAGATGCTTATTCAAGAAGATTAAACCTCGATGTGTCTGGTTTTACTTTAGGAGTAGAATATGTAACCAAAGGTTCCGATCCTCATACATTAAATAAGGATAATTTTAGTACCGGAAATGCATTATTGATTAATACCAGTTACGCTAAAAATAATCTGGGAATTAATATTACTGCAAGAGCATTATCCAATATGGATTACAGAAGCGAAAGAGAAGTGGTTTCGGCAAATGCCAACCAGTTGATGATCAATTATCTGCCTTCCCTCAGCAAGCAACAGGATTATTTAACCAGCAGTATTTATGTATACAGTACCCAGCCGTTAAATGAATCTGGTATTCAAACCGATGTCTTTTACAACTTTAAAGAAGGTACTCCTCTTGGAGGAAAATATGGTATGAAACTTACCCTGAATTATTCCTACTTTGGAGCTTTAAATAGTACAGATAATATATTGAGTGTAGGTACTAAAAAATATTATCACGATGGCAATATCGAACTAAAGAAAAAGTGGAATAAGAAGCTGGAAACCATACTTACTTACCAGAATATATTTTATAATAAATCAGTACTGCAAAATCCGGCTCCCGATGTGAATTGCAGCATTTTTGCAGTAAGTAATTTGTATAAGTATGCTAAGAAAAAATCGGTTCGTCTGGTATTGGAACATCTGTCTACAAAGGACGATGGTGGTAACTGGGCTGCTGGAGTAGCCGAATTTTCTTTCGCTCCTTCCTATAGTTTTTATCTGAGCGATTTATGGAACTATGGTACAGAAGGCGTTCCTTATTATGGCGAATCTACCGGTATCAATGGCTCCGTGCATTACTTTAATTTTGGCGGAAGTATAGCAAAGAATGCCTCCCGTTTTAGTCTGTCTTTCGGTCGTCAGAAGGCAGGTTTATTATGTCTTGGTGGTGTTTGCCGTTATGTAGCCGCTTCTTATGGCTTTACAGCCTCGCTTACTACCAATTTCTAAGGTTGTATTATTTGTATTCATTAGCAAATTAGCAAATCAGCAAATTAGCTAATTAAAACTGTATTCTTTTTACTTTTTATTTTTTACTTTTTACTTGA
>JBAXVH010000077.1:0-6424 GCA_037129215.1 Bacteroidota bacterium
GATGAAAACATTGTTGCCACAATATGCATTTGTAAACATCAATTACCGGCTGGCTACTTTTACGGGTTTAAACGAATGGCCTACGCAGATAAATGATGTGAATACTGCCATAGACTTTGTAACGAATAAAAATAGTTACTATCAGATAAACAGTAATAAGTCGGCAGTATTTGGAGCAAGTGCAGGAGCACAATTAGCTTTGTTGAAAGGCTATAATTATAATAGTAATCATAGTATAAAAGTAGTAGTTGATTTATTTAGCCCTACCGATTTAATCGATTTATATAACCATCCTACTAATCCTGCTTATCCTACATTGTTAAAGATATTTATGTCGGGTACACCCACTACCAACAATACTAATTATGTAAGTGGTAGTCCATTATATTCTGTAACTGCAAGTGTACCGCCTACTATAATTTTTCAGGGTACGGCAGATAGTACAGTGCCTATGCGTCAGAGTGATAGTTTAAACTTACGGTTAACCAATGCAGGGGTAATAAAACAATACATTACCTATGCTGGCGAAGGACATGGATGGGTAGGTAATAATCTGATAGATACCTACAATAAAGCAGCAGCTTTTCTGGTGGCAAATAATAAGTAATAAGGGAAAGTTATAGAATAAAAAACGCAGGATACAATTAAGTATCCTGCGTTTTTGAATCATCTTAAAGACAACGGAATTAATTCCTTCCGCTTCTTTCTATTAAGCCTTTTAAATCGGTATTGAAATTGGATTCATTCATCAGTTGTTCCAACCCTACATGCATTCTGTAGCGCCAGTAATGCTTAGGATTTGCAGGCACATTAATTCTTTCATCATTAGGGTTTTCAATTCTTAACTGATCATCAATACCCATTAAATCCTGCAACTGGAATATCGACCACATAGCAGGAGAATAAAGGTGTTGAACAACAATTAATCTATTGATCCATGCTTCGCAGAAATAAGGAGCACCACCTTCTTTACCTAAGTCGTGATTATAGAAATGCTGCATCTTGGCTTTATCTTCTTCCCACCATCCACGAATGGTACTCATATCATGGGTAGATGGAGTAACAACACTTAAATAAGGAGCATCGTTAGGATGGAAGAATTCTTTAGTATTATCCTTTGGCATTCTTTGAATCTCCAGGCTTAATAAACCTAACTGTTTCATTAAATCCGGAACACAGGCAGGTACAAGTCCAAGATCTTCACCGCAGATAAGCATATTGGTTACCCTACGTAATGCAGGCAATTTATTCATAGCTTCCTTCATCCAGAAATCATCCTGACGACGGAAGAAATAGTTTACATAAAGTTCTTTCAGGCTCTCTTTTACTGTATGATCAAGATACTTGAAAGATAAAGTACTTTCCATATTAAAACGGAAATGGAATGCAGTAGCATTGCTACCTTCTTCTTCAAAGAAGATTACATTACTGATTAAATCGTACAGACCAATCTTGATTTTATTATTGAAATCATTTGCTTCTTTAGCATCAAAATATGTTTCCACCTTTACCTGCGTATCAAATTCTTCTCTTAAGGTATAGTTGCCATATCCGGCATTGTTCAGGAAGTTATTTTTAATGTAAGTATCATCATGCCCAAACTGATCGTGCAGCACTGCATCGTTAATAAAAGGACGGGTATAACGCAGATAATCAAAATGAATTCCTTTTTGATTCAGTTCATTTATACGTACTGGAATTGCAGGTACAAAATGCCCCATAATACCTTCAACTGCATTTAATGGAATGCTCCATATACGGAAGAAACCAAGGATATGATCTATTCTAAACGCATCGAAATAATAGTTCATTTGCTCGAAACGTTGTCTCCACCAGGTAAATCCATCTTCTTTCATTCTGGCCCAGTTGTAGGTAGGGAAACCCCAGTTTTGTCCTTTAACTGCAAAGTCATCAGGAGGAGCACCTGCCTGTGCATTCATATAATAAAGTTCTGGCGATTGCCATGCATCGGCACCATAACGATAGATACCAATAGGAATATCTCCTTTAAATACCAGCTTTTTAGAATGCGCGTAATCAGTAGCTTCTTTTAACTGTACATGCAATAAATACTGCACAAAACTGTGTATTGCAATAGCATCAAAATTGTCTGCTTTACTACTGGTAAGTTTATCTATATTGGTAGTAGCGTAGCTATTATTTTCTGGCCAGTTGTAGTAGTTTGAAGTTCCATAAAGATCTCTTAAGTAACAGAAAACGGTATATGGCTGAAGCCAGTGTTTATTGTTGTTACAGTACTCTTTATATTCTTTTGATGTAAATACTTTGTCTTTTAATAAAGGATACAACTTGGCAATAACTTTCCACTTTAGTTTTATTACCCCTTCATAATCTATTTGAGGTAGATTGTTTAGTTGCACTCTTTCTTCTTCAAACTCTGCAATTAAAGATTGGTCTGAAGTAAGCGAAGGAATATGAAGGTAAATAGGATGCAATGCAAAAGCAGAAATGGCAGAATATGGATAAGAATCTGTCCAGGAATGATTGGCTGTTGTATCGTTAATAGGTAATATCTGTAATAGTTTAAGCCCTATCTGATGTCCCCAGTCTGCTACTAATTTAATATCATTAAATTCTCCAATACCCCAGCTGTTTTTACTGCGAAGACTAAATACCGGAATAGCTACTCCCGATCCTTTCCAGTGATGTAAAGGAACTTGCAGGAAGCCATCGTTTATGATAGTCAGTTTGTTCTCGGATGCTCCATCAAACAGCATTCTATTGTTGCCATTTTCGAAACGGACAAACTTCTTTTCAGTTACATTGTAGATACCATATTTATATGCGAATGGAACAGATGTTTTGCTAAGGTTTAAGTAAGCCTCATAGCTATCCGAACCTTCGGAACGGCTCAAGATAACAGGCTCCAGTTTGTTCCAATCGCCCAACTGCTTATTACTACCTAATAAACAAACTGTTTCCCCTTCGGCCAGTAGAGGCGTTTTAATTCTGAATACATGGGTAACAGTAGAAGGCTTTTTAGTTTCAGCAACGGTGTAGTTGTTTTTAAATATAACGTTCTTAAATGCTGCTGTATAAAATGCATTCTCATAGTACCCTGCATGATTCCAGGCATCTAGCATCAGTATACTTTTGCTTTTAAGATCGGATAGATTTATTTTTCTATCGTTATCAGCATCATATATGTACGAACCATCTGCATTTTGCAATAAGTAGTGGTAAGAAATTTCTTTTTCTTCATAATGCGCCTCATTAAGTAATAACTCGGCAGTCCAGATTCCATCGTTCAGGAAGTGCATTGGAATTGCTTTTGTTACATCACCATTCCCAAATATTTCGTGGTTTCCGGTAATAAAGAGGTTTTGTCCGTAGTTGGTATGAAATACAATATGAAAGAATACCGTATTCAATAAATTCTTATTCACTGGAGTAACATTTTTTGTTTCCATAATCTTCTTTTCAATTACAGGTTCTTTAATTTTTTGACTTACTTTCTTAGGAGCTTTTGTTTCTTTTTTGGGAGACAAATTACCAGCAGAATCTTTCTTTTTTGCAGGTGTTTTTACACCTATTTTTTCAATAGCAGCCACAAGTTAATCGTTTAGAACCGCTAAAGTAATATAATTAATGTGTAAAATACACACATTCGGTATAAAATTTTAATATTTAACCGACATTTTGTAGAAGGGGCTTGCTTTTTAGGGCTTAAAATTATCTAAACTGATAAGATATCAAATAGAAAAAGCCTTTCTAAGTAATATTAGAAAGGCTTTTAATAAACAATTAAACTATTGTATTAATCTTTAATGAATTTAGTTACTTTAATATCCATTTCATTCTTCACCATCAGTACATAATTTCCTTTAGCAAGATTACTGATATTAATCTTATAAGTTTGTGTACCTAAGGCAGTTGTTACTTGATTTTCGTAAACAACTCTTCCCAGATAATCAACAATTTGAATAGTATTTTTAGTAGTACTATTAGTAGCATTACTAACCTCTACATTTATAACGCTGGTAGCTGGATTTGGATAAACATTTACAGCTTGCTTTTCTCCAAATTTAACTACGATAACATTACTATATGCGAACTTGCCATCTTTATCTACTGTTTTTAAACGGTAGTAAATTACAGCTGTTCTTGAGCTATAAGCACTTTCATCGATGAATTGATAGAAGCTGTTCGAACTTGTATTTCCATTAGCTTTTTTAGTGCCAATTCTTTCAAACGATTTACCATCAATACTTCTTTCAATTTCAAAATTGTTTACATTCGATTCATTAACTGTTTGCCATTTACAGGTAACATTATTAGTGTTTTGTTGTGCTACAAACTGAACCAAAGTAAGCGGTAAAGCACTCTTGGTATAAATGTTTATGTTATCAATATAAAGGTTCTGACCATTACCATTAATAGTTTTAAATGCTAAATAGAATGGAGCTGTTCTGTAGCTTGTTAATGGAACTACAACAGAGGATGTTTTCCAGTCAGAAGCAATAGCAGTCCATGCAGTATTTGATGTTCTTGCATTGGTAGGTAAAGTAGTACCACCATTTCTCCATAAAGAAGTCCAGGTAGCAGTTGAAGGGTCACAATTGGTAGTAGCTACTAACATTAGGGTATCTTTCTTAGATGCTGCAGCTGTAGACTTTAAGATGTATGCATAATCGAAACTGATGAAAGCAGAATCGGTTGTATTATTAAAGTTAATGCCTGGAGATAACAGGTAATCTAAATCACCTACAGCAGAATTACCAAACATAGTTAAAGTAGCGCATGCAGTACCTGTTTTTGCAGCAGCAGTAGTTCTTGCAAAAGTATTGGTACCGCTGGTAGGGTTAAATACTTTCCAGCCATTTACTGTTGGATTGAAAGCCGGATCTTCGAAGCCTTCAAATATTGGTAAGGTAGATGCAGGGACAGGTGCATTATTAAAGTTAACTACTTTAGTTAAAGTATCATCGTTTGTAAAGCTATCTACAACGCCATTAGGACTGCTGGTATAAAATTTAAGAACATTTGTTCCATTTATTAAATGCTGAACTGGTAAAGAAAATACAGCACTTTTTGCATAATCCAGATGGGTAGTAAATGTTTGCTGTGCTATCTGATTGCCATTATTTAATACGCCAACAGTTATAGAAGTTAATATGGAAGTACCATAGTTGGTAACTTGCAATTTTGGTGTAAATGTATCAGCACCACAGGCCGGTGTTTTATAGGTTACCGAAGTACAACCAATCATTTGACTACCACCTGGATTAACAATCGAGCTTGCAGCTACTTCATTCTGAGGGATACTATCTGGTAATAAATATCCTTTGGTAGTCCAATAGCCTGGTCGGAAATTATCTATCACATATTGCATTCTGGTAACCTGACTTTTTGTAAATAAAGTAAGTACTGCATCATCGCTATAGTCCATGTAGTTCTGAAACATTTTAGCAATAGAAGGAGTACAACCATTTTTTGCCCCAACAGCAGGTTTACCATAAGTAGCAGCACTGGTAGGTGGTGTATCGTCGTTTGCAGCTGTAATTAAGTTTGCAGGAAGAGCCATACCTGCAGAAGATAGATTGGTAGTGAAATCTACACTGGTACATCCTCCCTGAAAAGTATGATACAATCCCATGTTATGACCAATTTCATGAACAGATGTACGTGCTAAATTGTACGCTGCTGCACTATAACAAGTACTATGGGAGAAGCCTGTATAATCGCAACAGATACCATCTATTGAATTACCAGTCTGGAATGCAGGTCCGATTTCAGGAGAAATACCTAATAAACCTAATGCAGATCCATCGCCTACCCAAAGGTTATAATATTGGGTTATATCCCATGGTGGTAAACCGCCTGCAGCAGTTTTAATAGTTTGTGGATTACCTCCACCAATTACACCAGCACCTATTTTACGTTCAATACCAGTGGTATACTTACCATTGATATCTCTGCGTGCTAAAGTAAAACGAATCAATGAATGACCTCTTACACTGTAATAAGAACTACCATTTGCACTATCCGGATTAAAACCACTATAATCTAAGTTTAGTCTGTTGATGAAATATTGTACATCATCATCAGTAATAATATTAGGGTTTGGTAGTACAATATGAACTACTACCGGTATAATAACGGTATCGCCATTAGCAAAGCTTTTGGTAGTTCCACCTCTATGGGCAACAGCATTATTAGGATGATTTCTGATATAGTTATCAGCATCTCTTTGTTTAGCTTCAAAATCTGCTTTGAAAGCCGGATCAGAAAGAAGCCTTTGTTGTATAGCCTCTTCTGTACCACACCTATGCATGGTTTGTGCTTTTGTAGAAGTACATATAGCCAGAACAGCTATGCATAAAAAAGCAAAATGGGTGAATTTAAAACTCATTTAATCCAATTTTTGGTAATATAATTTGTATAAAGAAGCCGTGAATGTATA
>JBAXVH010000078.1:0-6319 GCA_037129215.1 Bacteroidota bacterium
ACCTCTTTCTATACCTATATAATAACTTAATAATTGTAAAGGAATTACACTTAATAAAGGGGCTATCAATTCATCAATAGCAGGAACATACATAATGTCGTTTGACATTTCATTCAATAGCTCATCGCCTTCGGTAGCTACGGAAATAACCATTCCTTTTCGTGCTTTTATTTCTTGTATGTTGCTAACAATTTTTTCGTAGTAAGTATCTTTTGTTGCTACAAACAAAACAGGAAGTGTATCTTCTACCAATGCAATAGGACCATGTTTCATTTCAGCAGCAGGATATCCTTCTGCATGTATATAAGAAATCTCTTTTAATTTAAGTGCACCCTCTAAAGCAATAGGGAAATTATAGCCTCTACCTAAGAATAGAAAATCTTCAGCATCTTTATACTTGGTAGCAATATTCTGAATGGCTGTAGTGTCTTTTAGAATTTCATTTATTTTCTCCGGAACTGAATGAAGCTCCTGCATTAAATGAATGTAACGTTCCGATGTGATAGTGCCTTTAGCATAACCAAGCTTTAAAGCCATCATGGTTAATACAGCCAGTTGACCAGTAAACGCTTTAGTACTTGCTACCCCTATTTCAGGACCAGAGTGTGTATATGCACCAGCATGACTAATACGGGCAATGCTACTACCTACTGCATTTACAACACCAAAAATGAATGCTCCTTTTTCCTTAGCGCTTTCTAATGCAACCATGGTATCTGCAGTTTCTCCACTCTGAGAAATAGCAATAATTACATCTCCTTTATTTACAACAGGATTTCTATACCTGAATTCACTGGCATATTCTACTTCTACTGGAATTCTGCAAAGCTCTTCTATCATGTATTCTGCTACCAGTCCTGCATGCCAGCTGGTACCACAAGCTACAATTACTATACGAGGGGCATTTACTAAAGTATCAAGGTGATTGTCAATACCACTCATGATAATTTTTCCCTGATCAGGCAATAATCTACCTCTAAGACAATCATGTACTGTTTCGGCCTGCTCGTGAATTTCTTTTAACATGAAATGTTCGTAGCCACCCTTTTCAATAGCAGCTAATTCCATATCCAGTTTCTGAATGAATGGTGTTTGCACTTCATTACCCAGATTCTTAAGGATAAGTTCGTTGCGACGAACAATAGCAATCTCATAATCATTTACGTAAACTACTTCTTTTGTATATTCAATAATAGGAGAGGCATCGCTTGCTAAAAAGTGCTCTCCTTTTCCAATACCAATTACTAATGGACTACCTTTTCTGGCAGCAATAATTGCATCTGGTTCATCGGTGGAAATTAGTAAAACACAATAAGCACCTACTACTCTTTTCAGTGCAATACGTAAAGCTTCTTCAACAGAACAGGTATTGTTTATCTGAATATCTTCAATAAAGTTTAGTAGTACTTCTGTATCTGTATCACTTTTAAAAGTGTATCCTTTATTTACTAGTTCTTGTTTTATCTGAGCATAATTCTCAATAATCCCGTTATGAATCATTGCAAGGTTACCACTATTAGAAAGGTGTGGATGCGCATTTCTATCGCTTGGTTCTCCATGAGTAGCCCATCTGGTATGCCCTATTCCTATATGACCATGCAAATCTTTCCCAACCGTATATTCTTCCAGGTCGGCCACTTTGCCTTGTTTCTTATACACTTTCAGTCCGCCATCTCTCAATGCAATACCTGCACTATCATAGCCACGGTATTCCAGCCTTTTTAAACCTTTTACAATTACCGGATAAGCTTCTCTTTCCCCTATATATCCAACAATTCCACACATATGTTTTAAGTTTAATTTCTAATAATTTGTGCAAATAACAGTAAATATTCTTTTTCAAAGACAAAATATATCTACATTCGCTGCATGAATTTAATAAAGACATACCATCATCATCACTTACTCCATGGGTAAGCTATGATTGTATGCTATGTTACAAACATATTTAAAGAAGGCTTACCTACGTTCAGGTAAGCCTTTTTTTATTCATTATTAGCAAACTAACAACAAAATAAACATGACAAATAATAATAATTTAACAAACAATAGACTCAGATTAGCTATTCAGAAAAGCGGTAGACTTTCGGAAGATTCAATAAAATTATTGAAAGATTGTGGCATTGAACTGAGAAATGTAAAAGATCGTCTTAGAACCCAAGCCGAAAACTTCCCCCTCGAGATTTTCTTTTTAAGGGATGATGATATTCCGCAATATGTAGAAGATGGGGTGGCTGATATTGGATTTGTAGGGGAGAATGTATTATACGAGAAAAATAAGAAAGTAGCCGTAGTAGAAAAACTGGGCTTTGGAAAATGCAGACTAAGCATTGGTATCAATAAAAGCGATGAGTACACCGGGTTGAGCTATTTACAGGGTAAAAAGATTGCAACTTCCTATCCCGTGTTAGTCAATAAGTTTCTACAGGAAAATAATATTCAATCAGAGATTCATGAAATTAGTGGCAGTGTAGAAATTGCTCCGGGTATTGGTCTTGCCGATGCAATTGTAGACCTGGTAAGCAGCGGCTCTACCTTGTTTATGAATGGTTTAAAAGAAGTCGAGACCGTTCTTAATTCTCAGGCTATACTCATTAAAAACAATCATTTATCGGCAGAGAATCAATTGTTGCTGAACAAATTACTTTTCCGTATTCAGTCGGTAAGGAAAGCAAAGAATAACAAGTATATTTTACTGAATGCACCAAATGATAAGCTTGCAGAAATTGTGGCACTATTACCCGGTATGAAAAGTCCTACAGTAGTTCCCTTAGCAACCGAAGGCTGGAGTAGTGTACATAGTGTATTGAACGAGAATGAATTCTGGGATATTATTGAACAACTTAAAAATGCAGGTGCTCAAGGTATTTTAGTGATTCCAATAGAAAAAATGATTCTTTAATATAACCAACAACTAATTAGATGAATATTATTATTAACCCACCAAAGTTTGCCTGGCCTTCTATACTGCAAAGACCTGCTTTCGATACTGTTTCGCTACAAAAAACAGTGAGAGAAATATTGGATGATGTAAAAGAAAATGGTGATCATGCTATTGTAGAACTTACCCAACAGTATGATAAAGTATTATTGAAAGATTTTGAGTTCGATGAAGTGGAATTAATGAATGCCGAAGCAGATACGCCTTCTGCATTAAAAAAAGCAATTATTCAGGCTGCTGAAAACATAGAAAAATTTCATGCCAGTCAAATTACCTTACCAGAAATTATCGAGACTATTCCGGGGGTGCAATGCTGGCGAAAAAGTGTAGGGATAGAAAAAGTGGGCATCTATATTCCCGGTGGAACTGCTCCTTTATTTTCTACCGTTCTTATGTTGGGTATACCCGCTAAGCTTGCTGGTTGCAAACAGATTGTACTTTGTTCTCCTCCAAATGTGGAAGGTAAACTACATCCTGCTATTATTTATGCTGCTAAGCTGGTTGGCGTTACACATATTTATAAGATAGGAGGGGTACAGGCCATTGCTGCTATGGCTTATGGCACAAGGACTGTTCCTAAAGTAAATAAAATATTTGGTCCGGGTAATAGATATGTTACCTGCGCAAAACAACTGGTGCAGGAAGATGGTATAGCCATCGATATGCCTGCAGGCCCAAGTGAAGTATGCGTTTATGCCGATGATTCTGCTCATGCTTATTTTGTTGCGGCCGATTTGTTAAGTCAGGCAGAACATGGTGCCGATAGTCAGGTATTACTGGTTTCCAGTAGCGAAGTTTTTGTAAATAAAGTGAATCTCGAGCTGGAGAAACAATTGGAATTATTGTCCAGAAAAGATATTGCAGCAAAGGCATTGCAAAATAGTAAAGCTATTATTGTAGAAGATTTAAAAGATGCTATAGATATTATCAACGAGTATGCTCCCGAGCATCTTATTCTTGCTTGTAACGATCCTATGTCCGTAGGAAATAAAATTATAAATGCAGGCTCTATATTTCTGGGTAATTATTCTCCGGAGAGTGCTGGCGATTATGCCAGTGGTACCAATCATACCTTACCGACCAATGGATATGCTAAAGCTTATAGTGGTATAAGTGTTGATAGTTTTGTAAAGAAAATTACTTTCCAGAAACTGTCCAAACAAGGACTTCTTAATATCGCGAACACGGTAGAATTAATGGCAGAAGCAGAAGGCCTTGATGCACATAAAAATGCGATCACCATTCGGGTAAATCACTTAAAGAAATAAATACAGGAGATAGGAGACAGGAGGAATACAGGGAGTTAGGAGACAGGAGTGAGGAGATAGAATAATACAGAACAAGAGACAAGTATGAATACAAGGAGATAGGGGTTAGGAGATAGAATAATACAAAATACAATTCAGTTATGGAAAAGACAAAATCATTCGAAGAACTGCTGGTATGGCAAAAGGCTCACCAGTTTGTTTTGAGTATTTATCTAAGTACAGAAAATTTTCCTAAGTATGAAATATTTGGACTTACGTCTCAATTTCGCAGAGCTGCAGTTTCAATTGCTGCCAACATTGCAGAAGGATATAAAAAGAAGGATTATAAAAATAAAATAAACTTCTTAAATATTGCACACAGTTCATTGGAAGAATGCAGATACTATTTAATTCTTTCAAAAGATTTGAAATACTTTTATAATGAATCAAACATTTCACTGATAAATGAAGTATCAAAACTATTATCAGCTTATTCAAAAGCCATTCAATTAAACAATGCTATTTAATATGATATTACACAAAACAATTACCAATATACAGAACCCTGTATTCTGTATTCCTCCTGTCCCATCACTCCCTGTATTCTGTATTTCTCCTGACTCCTATCTCCTGTCTCCTGTCTCCTTGTATTCATTATTTCTCCTGTCTCCTAACTCCCTGTATTATGTTTAATCTTGAAAGTTTAATCAGAAACAATATAAAGAATCTCACTCCATATTCATCCGCCCGTGATGAGTTCAAGGGAGACGCCTCCGTCTTTCTCGATGCAAACGAAAATAGCCTTGGTTCTCCATTAATGAAATGGTATAATCGTTACCCCGATCCTTATCAATGGAAGTTAAAAGAGGCTATCCGAAACGTAAAAGGGATTGCTGTAGAAAATATTTTTCTAGGTAATGGTAGCGATGAATGTATTGATCTTTTGTATCGTTGTTTTTGCAATCCTGACAAGGACAATATTATTATTTGTCCGCCCACTTATGGCATGTATGAAGTAAGTGCCAACATCAATGATGTTGAAATTAGAAAGGCTCCTTTAATGGAAGATTTTCAACTCGATTTAATTCATCTCGAGAATCTTATTGATACCAGCACAAAAATCATTTGGGTATGTTCTCCCAATAATCCTACGGGCAATTCCATCCATCATCATGATATAGAAATGCTGTTGAATAATTTTGATGGATTGGTCGTGGTAGATGAAGCCTATATCAACTTCGCCCGTCAGAAATCTTTTGTAAGTCTATTGGAGGAGTATCCTAATCTGGTGGTACTGCAAACTTTCAGTAAAGCATGGGGACTCGCAGCTTTAAGACTGGGCATGGCTTTTGCTTCCGTCGATATTATTACCATTTTAAATAAGGTAAAGCCTCCCTACAATATCAATCAGGCATCGCAGGAACTGGCTATTAAAGCACTGGAAGAAGTAGGACAGGTGAACGATATGATTAAGGAAATAGTGGCTATGAGAGATGCTTTAACCGAAGTGTTTTCATCCCTTCCTTTTGTAGAAAAAGTGTATCCCTCTGATGCTAATTTTCTCTTGGTTAAAATAAAAGAAGCACGTAAAGTGTACGAGTATTTATTAACCAGAGGCATAGTAGTTCGCGATAGAAGTAATGTAACG
This sequence comes from Bacteroidota bacterium, assembly GCA_037129215.1. Lineage (GTDB taxonomy): Bacteria > Bacteroidota > Bacteroidia > Chitinophagales > Chitinophagaceae > CANFLJ01. Next base: position 5,837 of record JBAXVH010000078.1, read on the forward strand.
CTTTGTGATAGTTGCTTAAGAATTACAATCGGTACAGAAAAAGAAAATACTATATTGGTAGATGCTTTGCTGGAGATGGAAGGGATTTAGTTTTGTTAATTAATCGTATTCCAGCCCATCTGCATAGTTTATAATAAAAACCTAAAGGTATTTGTTACAGTCTATATAGTTTTAATTAAAAACCAGGTGGTTTATATTAATATCTTGATGGATTTTATTAAAATCCATCAAGTATTTTTGATAATCCTTACAGTTCATTCTCAAAACCAAATAGTTGACTCTAAAAACCTGTTGGTTTTTCTTCAAATCAATCTGGAATTAATAGAAAACCAGATAGGTTTATTCGGAAACCAGATAGATTTTAATAAATTCCTTACAGTTGCACTTCTAATTCGGTTGTTTTGTATTGAAATATTACTTCTATTTGTGGTGTATAATAAATAATGCTTTAAAAAGACCTATTTAAAGCACTAAGAAAGTATG
>JBAXVH010000079.1:0-6306 GCA_037129215.1 Bacteroidota bacterium
ATTCAGAATTCTTTGAAGCAAGATTTCCTTGAAGACTAACATTGGTAGCATTCAAACTATCCATTCTCTTACTTACTTTAGTAAATTCAGCTGATAGAGAATCTTTAGCATTGGTAGCAACAGTAATAGCCTGATCTTTTTGTTCAATTACATTTTTTGTTTGTGTCTTATCGTACACAATATATCCAAATGCCAGTAATAACAAAGCAACCAGAATGTAGATAACATTTTTATTATCTTCTTTTTTTTGTGGAACTCTTGGCGTAGCCGAAGGTGTGAAACTCATAAAAATAATTTATTTAAGTCGCAAAAGTAATCAGGTATTACTTCAAAATAAATGATATTGGACAGTTTTTATTGCTTTATACTACTTTTTAACATGTAAAGCAGGCACAAACAAAAGAAATAGTTGATTTAAATACTAAATTTAAGAAATAATATAGCGTACCGCAGCTTTAGATGTAAATAAGTGAAATATAACAATGGCAAATAAAGCCTCATTGAATTTTGTATTAATTATCAAATTATCACATTATCCAATTATCACATTATTAAATCACATTATCCTTTCATATTCTTCATCTATCATTAATGGCCCTCCATCTGCAGCTGCAGTGGCAAGTTCATCACAGCGATTATTAAAAGGATTATCCGCATGACCTTTTACCCAATGAAAATGAATCTTAAATTGTTTGGAAAGATGGTAGTATGCCGTCCATAGATCTTTATTCTTTTTACCGCCTTTAAAGTCCGTTTTTATCCAGGTGTTCAGCCAGCCCTTTTGTACACTGTCTACTATATATTTACTGTCGGTATATATTTTAACAGGAAGATGATTTTTCTTCAATGCTCTTAAGGCCGTTATTACCGCAAGCAATTCCATTCGGTTATTGGTAGTCATTCTAAAGCCTCCCGATAGTTCCATTCTTTTCTCTCCAAACATCAGTATCGCACCATATCCTCCTCTTCCTGGATTTCCTCTTGCTGCTCCATCAGTATATATAATCAGTTCGGCCATGTATTATCAAAGTAATTAGGCTCCGAAAATAATGGGATATGGGTTTTCAGATACAACATCTTAGTAAATTTATCGCTATTACATTTTTTTACATTACTTCGTAGCCCATTTATAAGCAACGAACATGCAATATTATAGTCTCAACAATCAATCGCCCATAGTTAGCTTTTCGCAAGCTACTATTCAGGGACAGGCACCGGATAAAGGTTTGTATTTCCCTTCCGCTATTCCGCAACTTCCTGCTGGTTTTGTAGATAGCTTAAAAACTTTATCGAAAGAAGAAATTGGGTTTACAGTAATGAAACCCTACGTTGGTGGCGAAATTCCGGATGCTGTACTACAACAGATTGTTGCCGAAACAATAAACTTCGATTTCCCTTTAGTACAGATAGATGAACAGATTAGTACACTCGAATTGTTTCATGGTCCTACGCTTGCTTTTAAAGATGTAGGTGCCCGATTCATGAGCCGCTGCTTAGGATATTTCAGTAGAAATAATAACGCCAAAGTTACCGTTCTTGTTGCTACATCTGGCGATACAGGTGGTGCAGTTGCCAATGGTTTTCTCGGGGTAGAAGGAGTAGAAGTGGTTATATTGTATCCTTCAGGAAAAGTGAGCCCCGTACAGGAAATGCAGCTTACCCGCCTCGGACAAAATATTCATGCACTAGAAATAAATGGAACTTTCGACGATTGTCAGGCCATGGTTAAGAATGCTTTTGTAGATAATGAATTAACCAGCAAAGTAAATCTTACATCCGCTAATTCTATTAATGTTGCCCGTTGGTTACCTCAACAGTTATATTATTTCTATGCATTTCAGCAATGGCAGCAACAGGAAGCACCTGTAGTATGTGTACCAAGTGGGAACTTTGGTAATATATGTGCCGGTATTCTTGCACACGTTTCAGGACTACCTGTTAAACAGTTTATCGCAGCTTGTAATGCAAACGATGTGGTTCCTTCTTATTTAAAAACAGGAGTGTATCAATCTAAAGAAGCAATTGCTACTATTTCTAATGCAATGGATGTGGGCAACCCAAGTAATTTTGTTCGCATTATGCAATTGTTCTCGAATAGTTATCCGCAGTTGCTCGAAAAACTTACCGCCTATAGTATCAGCGATGCTATTACTTCTCTAACTATCAGAGAAGTGTATAATGATTTCAATTATCTTCTCGATCCTCATGGAGCAGTTGCCTATTATGCGCTTCACAACTACCTTCAAACACATGAAGGAGATAAAGGGTTTTTCCTCGAGACAGCTCACCCTGTTAAGTTTCCAGACGTTGTAGAAAAAGAAACAGGTACTAAATTAGCTATCCCGGATCAGGTACAATATTTAGTAGAACAACCAAAGCAATCTATACTGATGGAAGCTAAATATGAAGACCTGAAAGAGTGGTTAATAAATAAAGGATAGTTTCAAAAGCCTCAATCGCTTACGATTCTCCATGTCCATTGTATAAAAAGAACATACAATGTAACTCCCAGCCAGAGAGTCACTATGGTTAAATGTATTAAACAGCGTTAGCTGTACTCCCTGAACTCTGTATTTAAAAAACGCCGTGCAACTCCCTGCCACCGTGCATCTGTAGTTCCATATATTATTTATCTTTAAATAATAAATGTATTAAACAGCGTTAGCTGTACTCTCTGTTCTCTGTATTGAAAAAAACGCCGTGTAACTCCCTGTCGCCGTGCCTCTGTGGTTCTATGTATTTGTATTCCTCACGACTCACGCTGTATTCTCACGATTCACGCTGTATTCTCACGACTCACGCTACATTTAAACAATTTAAGTATATAAACCTTTCCTGCCTTATCATCAGAAAATTACCTTCTTGATAAACATTGTATAATTTTTATGCTCTGTTTATCCGTCCTAATGTCTATTCCTTTATTTTTACCACACAATATTATGATAGCATTCTTAAGAGGACAATACGCAATAAAATCTCCCGGTAGCGTAATTGTAGATGTAAATGGGGTAGGGTACGATGTTCAGATAAGCCTGAATACATACGGTGCAATTGCTGATAAAGCAGATGGAATGCTTTTTACTTATGTTCATATTACCGAAAATGCACAAACTATCTACGGTTTCTGGAACCTCGAAGAGAAAGAAATGTTCCTGAATCTTATTAGCGTAAGTGGGGTAGGAGCTTCTACTGCTCGTATGATGTTGTCGGGAATGATCCCGGATCAGATTCAGAAAGCCATTGTTCAGGGCGATGTAAATGTGCTTTGTAGTATTAAAGGAATTGGTAAAAAATCGGCAGAAAGATTAATTGTCGAGCTAAAAGATAAACTTTCAAAACAAGGGTTAAGCTGGAGTACAACTGGCGTAATTGCTACAACTTCCGAGAACGATGCCATAAATGCACTCGTTTCTTTGGGTATCAGTAGAGCCATGGCTGAACAGGCAGTTAAAAAAGTTATTCAAAATTCCCCTAATATTGCACTACAGGATTTAATTAAACAGGCATTAAAAAATATATAGCGTATAGATAGAACTCTACCTAATCAAGTTTTTATTTTCTTGAACAAGTTTCATAACAGACATTTTTTATTAAGTTTACTTAGCATAATTCTATGCTTCAGCGTAGCTTTTGCTCAAACTAAAGATTCGTCTTCAATCAAAACAGACTCTCTTAAATATCCTTTACTGGATAGACGTGGAGATAGATTCACCTGGAAAAACAAAAATAGTTTCGATATACCCGATACCGGTATTATCAAAGAGAATATTGTTTACGATGCTAAAACAAAACAATATTTTATCGAAGAAAAGGTTGGTAATACTATTTATCGTAAACCTACTTCCCTCACTTTTCAGGAATTTTATCGCCTTCAGTCTAAAAAGAACGAAGATGATTACTTCAAAAAGCGTTCCGATGCCATCCTTGCTTTAAATAAAAAACTTGCCCGCCCTAAAATGAGGGTGTACAATTCATTGTTCGATAGAATTTTCGGAGTAAGTCCTCAAGGTCTCAAAGTAGATATCAAACCTGCTGGTTCAGTTGATATGTTATTAGGATATCAGGGACAATATACCAACAATCCTACTATTCCTGAGAATGCCAGAAGTACAGGCGGCTTGGATTTTAATATGAATACCAATCTGAATGTAAATGCCAGCATTGGAGATAAATTAAAACTTCCTATCAACTATAATACTCTTGCCAACTTTGATTTTGCGAATCAGATAAAGCTCGATTATAAAGGAAAGGACGACGAAATACTAAAAAGCTTCGAGGCTGGTAACATCTCTTTCCAGTCAAAGGGTACATTAATTCCAAGTGCTCAGAACCTTTTTGGTATTAAAACACAATTACAGTTTGGTAGATTAACGGTTACAGCTGCCCTTGCCAACCAGAAATCGCAGATGCAGAATCAGCGTTTACAAGGAGGAACTACCTTATCAAATTATCAGAAAAGACTGGATGATTACGATGAAAATAGAAACTATTTATTAGGACAATACTTTGTAAATAATTACAATTATACCATGTCTAAGCTTCCTGCTGTAAATAGCCAGGTACAGATTCAAAGAGTGGAAGTATGGATTACCAATAAAACCGGGGCTACCTCTGATACCAGAAACATCGTTGGTTTTGCAGATTTAGGAGAACGCGATTCTATTAGTAATCCTACCTATGTAAGTCCTACTGCAGGTGCTCCAGCTTTTCCGGATAACTATGCAAATAATTTATATTTAAATGTAAAAGGAGACTCTTCTTTAACACGAAATCCTTCCAGTGTTGTAGGACATTTAAGTAGCAAGGGGTTTAAACAGGTAGATGATTTTGAAAAGGTATTTGCTCGTAAATTAAATCCTAATGAATTTTATTTTAACCCGCAGGTAGGCTTCTTGTCCATTAATACACAGTTACAGGCCGATGATATATTGGCTGTAGCGTATCAGTATACTGCAAATGGTAAAGTATATCAGGTAGGGGAATTTTCACAGGATGTTGGTTTGGATTCTTCTCAGGGTGTTTCTAAAGTTCTTTTTCTTAAATTATTAAAAGCAACTTCTGCAAGGGTAAAGAAACCAATGTGGAAGCTGATGATGAAAAACGTTTATTCTCTGGATATGTCTAATATTTCCAGAGAAGGTTTTCAATTCAATGTTTTGTATCAGCAGCCAAGTGGTGGTATGAACCGTTACTTGCCGGAATCTGATCCTGATGTAATGGGTAAAGCATTAATCCGTGTACTTAATTTAGACAGATTAAATAGTAGAAATGATCCTCAACCCGATGGTCAATTCGATTATGTGGAAGGTTTTACAATCATCGCACAACAAGGGAAAATCATCTTCCCAGTGTTAGAACCTTTTGGTAATGATTTAAAGAGACTTGCATTTAATACAATGCCTGATGCAATATCAAAGAAATATGTGTATCATCAGTTATACGACTCTTTAAAGGCTATTGCACAAACTCAGACCAATCTGGATAGGTTTATCATGCAAGGTCAGGCAAAGGGTAGTGGTGGTTCTGATATTTATCTTGGTGCTTTCAATATTCCACAGGGTTCTGTTAAGGTGCAGGCTGGTGGACAGTTATTGACAGAAGGGGTCGATTATGCTATTGATTATAATCTTGGTACCGTTAAAATATTAAACCAGGCCATCATCAATTCTAATGTGCCGGTAAATGTGGGCTACGAAAACAATGCGCAGTTTGGTATTCAACAAAGAGGTTTTACTGGGGTAAGACTCGATTATGTTGCAAGTAAAAAACTGAGTATTGGTGCTACTTACGAAAAACTTTCCGAACGTCCTTTCTTCTCTAAAGTAAATGTTGGCGACGATCCGGTAAGAAACCAGGTATATGGTGTCGACTTTAGCTATAAATCCAGCTTACCTGGATTAACAAGGGCATTAAATAAACTTCCTTTTTATTCTACTAAAGCGGCTTCATCTATTGCTGCTTACGGAGAAGGTGCTTACTTTAAACCAGGCCATCCTACTCAAATAGGTAGTGGGGCAAATGGTTTGATATATGTTGATGACTTTGAAAGTACTACCAGTAACCTCGATATGAGATTTCCACTCGTATCATGGGCACTTGCTTCTACTCCGGTAAGTTCTTTCCCGGAAGGTGCTCTTAATAATAATCTTGATTATGGTAAAAACAGAGCAAGACTTTCCTGGTATAATATCGAACCTAACTTGCAGGACTATACCAGTTCATCCAACCCGCTAAAAAGTAATCTGAATGAACTAAGTGATCCAAGAGTAAGAAGAATTTATACCAATGAATTGTTCCCTCAGCAAA
>JBAXVH010000008.1:0-18041 GCA_037129215.1 Bacteroidota bacterium
TGAAGAATTCCTTGCAAATCTTCTGTTTACTCAAATTTAGATGCGTTTGCCCTGCATTATTAATTGCCTGTAATTCTACATTTGAAGACCCTCCTCCAAATGAGCAACTTAAAATATCAGCACCATCATTAACTGCCCAATTTATACCATTTGCAGTACTTAGGGTACTTAAAGAACCATTTTGTCCTACACGTATTGGTATAATTTTACTATTATAAGCAACACCTGTAATACCCAAATTATTATTTGCTTGAGCAGCAATAATTCCTGCACAACCTGTTCCATGAGCATCATTCCCTTTTTGATTTCCATTTGTTCCTTGCCCTAATGCATCATATCCAGGCAAAAGGTTATTAACTAAATCGGGGTGGGTTAAATCAACACCCATATCTATAACAGCAACTTTTATTCCAGCTCCACTAGTAATATTCCATGCAGGGTTTATATGAATATCAGAACCTGTATTACCATTGTATAAGCCTCCTGTATTATTCAAACCCCATTGCTGATTATAAATCGGATCATTAGTTTTAAATGCATTTAAAATTATAAATTCAGGTTCCGCAAATTCAAATAAATTACTCTCATACAATGTATTTGAAACATCTAAAGCATCGTATTGCTGTTTGCCATTAATTGTTAATATAAATTCATCATTAGTAAATATTAAATTCTCATATTTTATAATGCCTAAATTCCCAAATAAAGAAAGCAAGCTGAGTATATTCTGTCCTATTTTAGGTTTTACTATTACTTTATCAGTAATCCCCTGCAATTTGCTGTTTCCATTAAATAATAAAGGTGTAACATAAACTACATTAGACTCTAATTTCAAAGCTAAAAATAAGTTTTTAATAGAGTCTTCATTTTGAAAAGTTTCATTCAACTGAATGTATTCACTTGAATTATTGTTATTTGCATCAAAATCGGTACTAATAGAAGTATGATTGTTTAATAAAGTTGGTCTATTCCCATTTTTATAACATACCAGTATTTTTTCATTTGAAGTTACAAATTTAGTTTTCCCTTCAGGAAGATAAGCATAACGCTCTTGAGAATTAAGATTAATGGATATAATTAATATAGCCATTATTAAAAGAAATTTTTTCATTTTATTGATTTTTTATTTTAGTTAATTTGATATTATACATGATATCAATATAATTCATAGTAGTATCGTACATAAAGTGACTTACATTCCCTGAAAATAATATATAGTAATAATAATTACGATTATGATTAACAACATTTTGAAAATCCAATGCAGTTGTATCACAAATTACAAAATGGTTGAAGATGCCAGGGTTACCTAACAGTATATAATAATTTTTATTAATACTATCAAACTCCATTATTGCTGAAACTGAGTCTAACTTTTGTATGGTAGGTGAATCACAACCACAATAGAAAGTTGAATTAATTTTTTGAGAACTTGCAATAGTCTTTTTACAACTACATTTTGTACAAAATGAAATTAAAATTATCCCTATTAAAATGCAAATTATTTTATTCATGTTAATTTTATTTATTATATTCAATTCCTATTAATTGTTCACAAATTATAGTATATGTTATTATTATTCCCTTTTTGGTGGGCTTGCATTACTTTCATTCAAAATTATTTGTTCTATCATTCCAAATTATTTTTAGTATTATTATAATCTCTTAAAACTCTATAAATAATGCTCCAGTTGGGGCGTGGCAGTTTTGCATAATCAGAATCAGAAATTTGTAGTGCCCCTAACTGACCTGGTTGACTAAAAGAATATAGACTTAAAAAAATAAGACTAAATATTAATATGATTTTTTTCATTTTTTAAAGTATTACAGTTTTGATAAAATAATTTATTGTTTCACCCACCATTTTGAACCATTAAAAGGAAGTGTATAAGATGAAAAACGACCACTTATATAAGGATCAAATACTAAAGTATCAGAATAAAATTTATAATAATCCCAGCCCTTTAATATATTATAGTTATTATAATAACAAACACTATCATATATGTCTTCAATTGAACCCACATAAGCTAAATATTGACCATGTCCTATACTAAATGTACCAGAATCATTTTTCAAACCATTCTTAGTTGCATACCAAGTATTATCAGAATTAAATACAAGTAACTCTTGATTACCGGTATTGAGTGGAGTTTTAGGATTTGAATCGCTTAAGGCATTATTATAGTATGTTTTAATCCATTTGTATTTACCAATTATACTTTTAGGTTGAATTCCACTAGTACTTTTTGAGCAACTAATTACTATTAAAGTTATAAATACGATTATGGGAATAAAAATTAAAGTTTGCTTCATTATTTTTTGATTTATATATTTATTAATTAGAATTATACTCTTATTTACGATACTTATTAAACACTTAGGCGGACTTACATCGCTTTCTTTCAAAATTATTTTTACTATCATTAATAGTTATTTTAAAGGTCTATTATTTTATTAAAACATACTTACTTAATGCTTAAAATAGGTCTTTTTAAAGCATCATTATTTCCACACCACAAATAAAAGTATCATTTCATTACAAAACAACCGTTAAACAACGGTATTATTTACCGTTGTTTAACGGTATAAAATATCAATTTTCGGCACTATTTTTATAGTATTTGTGCATAAGTTATAATTTACAATAAAACACGCCTATTTATTTAAAACTCATATAATCATACCGTTAACCCCAAAAACAGTAATATTTATTAGAAATTGTCCAATTATATTCAATCATCCAATTAGTTAATCCATCACAACATTAATAACAATATCATTTAATAGCAAGCACCAATTTTTAAGTGAGTAGTTTTGGGCTATAACTGCGTTATTTCCTTTCCCGCAGAGTATTAAATCAGGGACTGATGTTTCCGAGTGGTATAACTTTGTAAATGGTTCCTACCTCCAGTTACTCAGCTTCTAAACTCAAATTCTTTGTGGGTCAATCGTATTCTGTGTTAGCATGTTTTTATTCATCGTACTCCATCTCTCATTCATTGTTTCAAAGCTTATATCCATAGTTCAATTCCTGGCTTCATCGTTTTATAGTCTACATCCATTGCGAACAATCTGTACTCCATAGTACACTTATTTTATAGTCACTTTATTGTAGCAAGCCCTTAGTTCAATCGCCGCAATAGCAAGTGGCATTGCCGCAACAGTAAATAACACATTTGTAGGGCATTCTTTATGTCTGCACACCTTCGTACAGCCGCTAACAACCATTCTTTACAAGGTCATGGTCATTGTAAGCGCTCTATTGGTCATTGTGGCCAAGGTGGTGGTCATTCTACACTAGGTAAATGCCATTGTAGTCAAGGTGGCAAGCATTCTTTGCATTCTGGCAGTCATTCTTTTCAAGGTGGCGGCCATTCTACCCAAGGTCGCAATTGCTGCTTTTTTGCTGTATGTTTTTTACTTCTTTCACCCTCTTTTGGGTAATAATGTGTTCTTTGCTACTCAAAAAATATTTATTATTACAATCTTTAATTTATTTTTCCTTTACCTGCTATCTCCTAAAACCCCATACCACATTAGGTTTATAACAATCTCGCGCAATCTTTTATATACTTATTTGTTTTATTTTATTAAATTATTTTAAATATTATAAAATATGTAGTTCTAAATGTTGTATATATTTGCAACCGTAAAATAATTACAATCATAAAACTAGTTCTCGTAGTTCGATTAATTATACCATTACACCAAATACCTCAATACCGTATTTCTTGCAGATTGGACACTGAATAATTTCGCTCCCCCAACTGGGTAAAGCTTACATTATGCCATTAAACAACGACCAAGGTCATGAAATGGAAAGGGATTTAACATTAGATTCCTTCCTCGACGAAGAAGAAAGTATAGCAGTCTACGACAGTTACTTTCCTTTCAAAAGAGCAGTTACTAGCTTCAAAGGGCACTGCTCCGAATTTGCAGTTGAATCCAAAAAGAAGAACAAGTCTAAATCGGGTACTGTTAGTAAAGCAAGTCTTAAAAAAGAAATAGCCAAAGATTTTGGTCTTTGTCTAAGTCTTACTAAAGATTATGCCATTCTAAAAAACGATGTTGCTTTAGAAACTTTAGTAGACTTTTCAGTGTACAAAATTTATAGAATGAAAGGAGTTAATATCCTCTCATTCATCACCAATAAAGTAGAAACTGTTTTCAAAACAGCTTTATATGCCGATGCAGATTTTATTAAGTACAATGTTACAAAACTTAAGGTCGATGCTATAGTAGCAAAAGCAATCGAGTATAACAGCAAAATTGGTAAAACTACCCAGACGGATAATACAGCTTCTACAGCAAACACACAGATAGATAAGATTATCGATTTAATTCATGTAGATGTTGAATCAATGGAAAATACCATAGGAGTATTTGCCGATGAACATCCCGAATTTATTGATGGTTTCAACAAGAATAAAGTTATTTACAAAACAGGAGTTCACCATCAGGGAGTTCAAGGAATAGTGTATAAAAATAATGCATTAGCCCCAGATGCTTTTTTAAGAATAGTTGATACAGATAAAACAACTACTTCCGATGCAGAGGCGGTTTACAAAATAATTTACATGAAAGTCGGTCACTATACTATAGAATGTAAAAACGCAAGTGGCGATTATGTAAAACAAGAATTCGATGTTACCCCTCGCAACATCACCAACTTAGATATCCATTTAGATTAAGAACTATAAGTTTAAAAGGTCTTTCAATTATCCAACCTATAAGGTTTCAAAAACCTTATAGGTTTTTTATTTCCTATTGCCTCTTTGCCTTGTATTACTTAGTGCCTATATAACTAATTGCCTTTGTACCTTGTATTCACTCTTGCCGTTAAGACTGTATAATTTTCTCTCCTGACTCCTTCCTTCTATCTTCTCCTCTAAAATTCACAGTTATTCGGAGTTCTTGCAAATGCAATTACATCGCGTATATTCGTCATTCCGGTTACAAACAGTACCATTCTTTCAAATCCAAGACCAAAACCCGCATGTGGTACCGATCCAAAACGACGGGTATCCAGGTACCAGCTCATTTCTTCTACCGGTATATGCATTTCTTCCATTCTGGCAACCAGTTTCTCATATCTTTCCTCTCTTTGCGATCCGCCAACAATCTCACCAATGCCAGGCGCAAGAATGTCCATAGCAGCTACAGTTTGCTTTCCTTCTTCACAATTATCATTCAGTCTCATGTAGAAAGCCTTAATAGCAGCAGGATAACCAGTAACAATTACAGGTTTCTTAAAATGTTTCTCTACCAAGTATCTTTCATGCTCGCTCTGCAAGTCTATTCCCCACTTAACCTCGTATTGAAACTTCTTTTTCTTATAGGCAGGACTGTCCAGTAATATCTGTATAGCTTCGGTATAAGTAATTCTCTCAAATGGATTGTTTACTACAAACTCCAGTTTCTCCTTCAATCCAAACTCACTTCTCTTATCCTGTGGAAGCGATTTTTCTTCTTCAGCAAGTCTTTGATCCAGAAAATCAATATCATCTGCATTGTGTTCCATCACATACTTTATAAGGTATCTGATAAACTCCTCAGCCAGATTCATATTGTCTTCAATATCAGAAAACGCCATCTCGGGTTCTATCATCCAGAACTCCGCCAGGTGACGGGTAGTATTACTATTCTCAGCACGGAAAGTTGGTCCGAAAGTATAAATTTCACTAAACGCCATAGCGCCAAGTTCCCCTTCCAGCTGTCCACTTACCGTAAGGTTGGTGCTTTTACCAAAGAAATCTTCTTTGTAATTGATAGAACCGTCCTCATTTTTAGGTGCCGTTCCATCCATTGGTAATGTGGTAACCCTAAACATTTCTCCAGCTCCTTCTGCATCACTTGCAGTAATGATTGGAGTATGAAGGTATACAAAGCCTTTATCGTTATAGAACTTATGAATAGCATATGCCAGTGAATGGCGGATACGGAATACCGATCCAAACGTATTGGTACGGAAACGTAAGTGTGCCTTCTCTCTCAAAAACTCCAGACTATGTTTTTTAGGTTGTAAAGGATACTTTTCAGCATCACTATCACCCAGTATTTCCAAAGAAGTAGCCTTTAGTTCTACTGTCTGTCCCTTCCCTTGAGAAGCTACTACAACACCAGTAACTTTCAAAGAAGCCCCAGTAGTAATTCTTTTAAGGGTGGCATCGTCCAATAAACCCAGTTCGGTTACAACTTGAAGGTTATTATTGGTACTGCCGTCATTCAATGCTATAAACTGATTGTTGCGAAAAGTTCGCACCCATCCCATTACAATTACTTCGTTACCCGTTGGCTCGCTCTGCAACAGGTGTTTAATTTTAGTCCGGTTATTGAACATATACTAAATTGTTATATTGATATACTGTTATATTGTTGAAAAGGCCGCAAAGATAACAGAAGGATTGGTTTACCAAATACATCTGAATCGTGAAAGAACATCCTGAGTCGTGAGTCAAGCAAAAAAAATGTATTCATTCACGATTAACGACTCATATGTATTCAGTTAAACATATTAAACGATTTAAACCCTTAAACGTTGTATTACTTTATCTTCAACTCTGCCTTTGCTATATAATCTTCAGGCTTTTTTTCAAACTCAGCTTTACACTCAGCAGAACAGAATCCAATGATATTGCCTTTATAAGTCATTGTATCAGTAACGCCTGCTGAAACAGGCATTTCGCAGATAGGGTCTTTTTTATTTACCAGCAAACCAGGATTAATAGTATGTTCAGTTAAGGTATCTTTTACTTCTTTTTCCGACATTTTTTTATCATCTTTTACGGTGTTGTTACATGCCGATAAGAATAATGCTGCTATTATTATAAAGTTTAAAAAAATTCTCATAATTCTTTATTTTAATTATTTAATGCAAACATATATAAAATTAAAGGTCAAACATAAGTTGCCTTCTAATCTGAGTAATAAAGTGCAAATTCTTTCTTGTTAAAATAATCGATCTTACCCTTCTCTTTCGGTTTCTGTAGCGGAAAGTTTTACTTTCGCTTTATTATACAAAATTGGAAAACAGCATTAATTTGCTGTTTAGAACAATTGGAACGCTATTTACAACAAAGCATCATTCAGTGATTAAGAAATTAGATTTACTCATATTGCGGGCATTTATCGGGCCATTTATTGCCACCTTTCTTATATCCCTTTTTGTATTAATCATGCAGTTCTTCTGGTTGTATATTGATGACTTAGTGGGAAAAGGCCTCGATTTTAATACACTCGTTTATCTTATTGGCGTGGTGGCTATTACCTGGGTGCCTCTTGCTTTGCCACTTGCTTTATTAATTTCTTCCATAATGACCTTTGGTAATCTTGGAGAAACTTTTGAGATTGTTGCTATCAAATCAGCAGGTATTCCATTATTAAGGTTCATGAGACCTTTATTAATCTTTACCGTTTTTATCAGTGGTTTTGCTTTTTTATGTGCTAATAATATCATACCCGTTGCACAATTAAAGTTTGAAACATTAAAACACGATATCATTCTAAAGAAACCAGCTTTCGATATTAAAGAAGGGGTTTTCTATAATAAAATAGATGGGTATGTACTAAAGATTGGCAAAAAAGAAAAAGATGATAGCACCATTCGCAACATTGTTATATATGAGAAAAACAGTGCTTTGCAGGATAATATTTTAGTGGCTGAAAGCGGTATAATGAGGGTGACTGCTAATAGTAAGTTCCTCGAGTTTGTTCTAAAGAATGGCTGGCGCTATCAGGAGAAGGGGATGCGCTATGCACACAATACTGAATTTATCAGAATGGGATTTAAAGAATATAAAAAGGTATTTGATCTTCGAAGCTTTACCATGAACAACTCAAAGGAAGACGCTTTTAAGTATGACCCTAAGATGCTGAGTATCCGTCAACTGAATTTTACGATTGATTCTTTGAATAAATACACAACTATTGGAAATAAAAGACTGGATACAGATATTAAACTGAACCTTGCTTTCACTAAAATATCTGATAGCGCCTGGAACCATTTTGATAAGTTCTCCCCCAAGAAAAAAGTTGTTGTAAAAAAGGTATCAGATTCTTTGAACAGAGCAATTTCAAATCAGATAATTGCCAAGGTAAGAACAGTTGCTACATCGCTGAATGAAACAGTGGAAGAGAAAAAGATGAAATCAAAATCCTTAAGTCTGCACTGGATTGAGTGGCACAGAAAATTCACTTTATCCGTTGCTTGTATTGTACTGTTTTTAATAGGAGCGCCTTTAGGGTCTATTATCCGTAAGGGCGGATTAGGAACCCCTTTAGTTTTCGCTATTATCTTCTTTGTAATCTTTCATCTGTTAAATACTTTTGGAGAGAAATTCTCTAAAGAGGCTGTATTATCTCCTGCTGCAGGAATGTGGTTATCTACTATTGTACTCATTCCAATAGGGGCATTCCTTACTTACAAAGCCATGAAAGATTCACAGTTATTCAATCAGGAAGCGTATTATAGATTCTTCAACAGTGTAAAAAAGCTGGTTAAACGCTAAGCTTTTATTAGTTATCAATTGTCCATTTTTAATTATCAATTATCCTTCATGCATACTTACTATATTATTTACAAACCGTACTTGGCTGTATCACAGTTTTCGCCTTTAGAGGGCAAGAAAACGCTGGCAGATTATTTTACATTGCCAAAAGATGTATACCCTGTTGGCAGATTAGATCATGATAGCGAAGGTCTTTTATTGCTCACCAGCGATACTTCCTTAAATACCCGATTATTAAATCCGGTGAATAATCATAAGAGAACCTATTGGGTACAGGTAGAAGGGAAAATATCACAATCAGCGATTGGTAGATTAGAAAAAGGAATAAAGATATCGATTGATGGAAAGCCCCATAAAACACTTCCTGCAATAGCCGAAATTATTGAAGAACCGCTATTGCCTCCCCGTAATCCTCCAATAAGGGTTCGTCAGACGGTTCCTACTTCCTGGATCAGCATTACCCTTACGGAAGGTAAAAACAGGCAAGTAAGAAGAATGACTGCAGCCGTAGGTTTTCCTACCCTTAGGTTGGTTCGTTATAGTATTGAAAAGATTACGCTGGAAACCCTGAAAAGCAATCCATTGCTGCAATTATCTAAAGAAGAAGCCTATAGTTTATTGAACATTTAATAGTTCAATAATTCAAGAACCAATGAAAGGATAGAATAAATTAATCAGAGTTGAATGTTTTTTTGCATTTTTGCATGACTACAATTATTACCAATGAATAATAAATTATACAATGAATTTATTGAAAAGAAAAGCAAAGGCATAAAGTCCTTTGCGGTATTAATTGATCCCGACAAAGTAGACGAAGCTACATTACTTAAATTAATTCAGATTTCTACAGAGGCTAAGGTAGATTACTTTTTTGTTGGCGGAAGTCTGGTAGTATCCAATTCTACCGATGAGTGTATCAATACCATTAAAGCTAATTGTAATATACCCGTATTGCTCTTTCCAGGTGCACCTTCGCAGATAAGTAAATATGCCGATGGATTGTTATACCTCTCCTTGATAAGTGGCAGAAATGCCGAGTTATTAATTGGTCAGCATGTAATAAGTGCACCAATGGTAAAGAAAAGTGGTTTGGAAATTATCCCTACTGGCTACCTTGTTATTGATGGCGGCGCTCCTACTACCGTTTCTTATATTTCCAATGCTGCTCCTATACCTTCCGATAAAGATGATATAGCTATCTGTACTGCTATGGCTGGCGAAATGCTGGGCTTAAAGCTTATTTATATGGATGCTGGCAGTGGTGCTAAATTGCCTATTACTGAAAGTATGATAGCAAAAGTGGCGGGCAATGTTGCTATTCCTATCATTGTTGGCGGTGGAATTACTACTCCGGAAAAAGCAGCTCAAAACTGTAAAGCAGGTGCCGATGTGATTGTAATTGGCAATGCTATTGAGAAAGATCCTTCTATAATTGCAGCAATAAGCACTGCAATTCATAGCTGTTAAACTAAAATTTAAGGCTTCAGCTAATATTTATTTAAAACATTATTTTGGTATAAATTAATTTCCCCTACTTTTGCAACCCCAAGAAAAGAAATTTTCAGGCGGGTGTGGTGAAATTGGTAGACACGCTAGACTTAGGATCTAGTGTCGTGAGACATGGGGGTTCGAGTCCCTCCACCCGCACGAAGACCCCCCATAATTGGGGGGTTTTTTTCTAAGGATTATTATTTAACCAAAATAGGTTCATAACTAAGTATTATGGCAACAGTATCAAGAGAAAGTATTGGTTTACTCAACGACAAATTAACCGTTAAAGTTAGTAAAGAAGATTATTATCCCGAGTTCGAAAAAGGACTTAAACAGTACGCTAAACAAGCTAATATTCCTGGTTTCAGAAAAGGAATGGTTCCTGCTGGCGTATTAAAGAAAATGTACGGTCAGTCTTTGTTTGTAGAACAAGTGGTAAAGTTGGCTGAAAAAGAATTGGTTAATTTCCTTGAAGCAGATAAGAGTTTAAAAATACTTGGTCAGCCTATTCCTTTGGAAACAGAAGAAAGACTGGACATTCATTATAACAATCCAACTGATTATTCTTTTAGTTTTGAAATTGGTTTAGAGCCTGAGATTGATATCAATCTTGATAAAGCAAACCTTACAAGATATAAGATTAATGTTACCGATAAAATGGTAGAGGAAGATCTGGAAGATTTAAGAAAAAGATATGGCAAGTACTCCGAGCCTGAAACTATTACCTATGCAGAAAACTATGTTACACTGGATTTAGAATTGTGCGATGCAGAAGGAAACGTTGCTGAAGGTACAGAAGCAAAGCCTGTAAACATTCTGGTGAATTACTTTACGGATGCAAACCAGTCTAAACTGATTGGTAAAAAGGTAAACGATTCTTTAGTGATTAAGTTTTCTGAAACTTTCAATGAAACAGAAGGGGCTGCGGTATTAAAAGAATTAGGATTAGAAAAAGAGGCTGTTGCTGATCAGTTTTATAAAGCAACTGTTACCAGAATTGGTATGCAGGAGCCAGCAGAATTAAACGAAGAGTTTTATAAAAAAGCCTTCCCTGCTGCTGAAATTAAATCGGAAGAAGATTTAAAAGCTACTGTTAAAGCAGAAATTACTAAAAGCTTCTACGATCAAAGCAAATATCAGTTACAGGATCAGATTTATCATCACTTTGTAGACCATACAGAAATAGCTTTACCATTAGACTTTCTTAAACGTTGGTTGAAAATGAATGAAGCAACTCCTTCTACCAATGATGAAGAGTTTGAAACTAAATTCAAAGGCTATGCTAAAGACATGAAATGGACTATAGTAGTAGGTAAACTGGTTGATGAGCATAAAGTAACTGTGGAACAACAAGACTTTAGAGATCATGCTAAACAACAACTTCTGGGATACATGCAACAGTATTCTTTAGGAGAAAGTGCCAACAGCGAATGGATTGATAGCTATGCCGAAAGCATGTTGAAAGACAAGAAGTTCATGGAAAAGAGTTATTACGAAATAAGAATGAACAAAGTTTTCAATGTTATTGATGGCAAATTAAAAGCTACAGAAGAACCAATTGAATTTGAAGCTTTTAAAGAAAAATTACACCATCATCATCATTAATTCAGATGATTAAAAATACTAAGATGCCTCCTTTTTAGGAGGCATTTTTGTTTGCGTTAAGCAAAGAGTGCTTAATTTGGCTTCACTAATAAATTATTTAAAGATCAACAATACTTTATTTCAGACCGTTACAAATTTATTTCAGATTTTAAAATACTATTTTGATCTCACAATAGGTGTTTTCAAAATCAATGGACATTCTAAGGAAGTGGTGGTAATAAAAATTCATCTCAACAGTACATTTTTTCAAACCATTACAACTTCTTTTACTCCGCAATAGTTACCACCATTTGTATACAAACTCCAGTGATTTAAAAGTAATACTAATTCAAATCAAAACAGTATGCGTTGAGTTTGTGATGGTTTGTAATGAACACAAAATTGGTGTTTTTGAAACTGAAATATTAATTCCTGGTTTGAAAAATAATGTTCTTGGTTTGCTTCCGAATATTTTTAATATCATTTCTAATAGTAATTATGCCAGGATGGTAAAGTTTGATTTGCTTTTTCATCTTTTAGAGATGAAAGAGCGTTAGAAACATTTGAACACAAAGCGAAAATATTTAGCTTATACCATTAAGTAAATTACTTTATTTGAATTTGCTTGATCTTCTCAGCTTCCATGCCTATTCCCTGCAAATAGTACACTCTTTCTGGCAGTTTGTTTTCCGCAACTAAGCTAATACTGTTTCTACCTTTTATTCCTTCCACTTTTTTACTTAACAGTATTCTGCCATAGCTATCAGATAATCTGAATATAATAGTTTTATTTTCTATTAAATTCATTTGTACATGAATAACACCATCAGTTGAAGGGTTGGGCGCTACTACCCAGGTTTCCTGTTGTAATGGGTTAATATGTTCAATTCCCTTTGGTATAAGTACTATTCCATGTACTCCATAATCCTTATCTATAGCTTCTACAGCAGTTATACTACCATCCAGCTTAAGTGTATTTTCATTATCCGTTATCAACTGTCCTTTATCAATTCGTTTGAACATCATTTCAAACAATATGCTTCCATCTTCCAGTGTTTTTACTTCATTATAAGGGTCGTTCCATAAGAAAGTTATGGTACCTTCTGTAGCATGATTGGTGCCTGTTTCAAAGTGAAGTGTATTCTTATCCAGTCCAACCCATTTAAGTGCAAGCGGGTTAAAGTGAATAGTATATTGCATACCCATTATCTCTTTAAAGTTCTTCACTCTTATAGGTATCCGCACCTCGTCAGCCGCCCCGAAAGCGTTAGACGAGTATGAAAGCTCTACAGCATTCACTTCATTTAGCATTGGTCTTGCAATAGCCGGATTCCAGTCCCAGTTTACATCTCCTAACTTACAACCTATAAAGGTCTGGTTGGTTTTATTTACATTTAAAACACTATAGCTAATACTATCTTTATGAGGGAAAGGATTAGTTGTAACAGGAAACTGATAACTACTATCTACAAAAGCCCATAAGCGTTTTTGTTTGGTAATAGCATTGGTAAAGGTTGTATCAATACCTAGTATTAAACGCTTCATGTATACAATATCAAGGGTACTTACTTTACCATCTCCGTTTACGTCGGCAGCAATTAGCTTATAAGGAGAATTTAAAATATTTTTACTTAAAACATGACTTTGGGTAAATGCAATATCTAAAGTAGTAACACCATTGGTTTTATTAATATCATTATTCTTGTAAGGAGTAATAGTTAGACTGCCGGTATTGGTTAATGGCAGCGTATAATTACCTGTATTGTCTGTATAAACAACGGAAGGATTTACATTGGTATTTATTGATACCGTTTTTACTATTTGTTTCAATGGAGTAATAACGCTTCCCATAACAGTAAAAGATCCGCTTACAGCAATATTTACAACCGATGTATCGCTTTTACAACCATAGAAATCCATTGTATTTACAGCATATTGTCCTGCTGCCAATAAAGTTGCATTACTTACAAAAGGGTTCTGTAGCATTGAGGAAAAATTATTGGGGCCTACCCAGTTATACAGTCTGCTAACTACCTGACTCGCCATTAAATGTATTGTATCACCAATATTTACGATACTTGTAGTAGTAGAGGCAATAGGCTTTGGTACCACAGGTCTTGCAAATATTTTAACGGTGTTAAAGGAAGCAGGGCATCCGGCATCATTAGTAATAGTCCAAACTACATCGTATTCTCCAGCCGCACCAGTATTTAGAATATATTGCTCATTAAGTTTTGTAGAGCTATTGGTTCCTGTTGAAGAAAATTTTTCATTGGCATTTTGATTATTACAGGTCCAGGTACCTTTTTCCCAAGGCCTAGAAGGGTCTACATTACCATAAACGGGAACACTAAATCCTGAGCCTGTATAATTACATATTACGGTATCTCTTCCGGCATTTGCAGTAGTAACAGAAGGCCTGTTGATAATGTAAACTGAATCAGACAAAGAAGGACAACCGAAACTTAAAGCTATAGGACTTGTAATAGTCCATACCATAACAAAAGAATTGCTTGGCCCTATAAATGGGCTCGCAGTAGGATTGTGTGTTTCTGATACGGTAGAAAAAACCGCATATGGAGGTGTAAATTGAGACCAGGTTCCTATTTCTCCTTTTGCAATGGATGGAGGCGTTGCATTTAAGGTTACACTATACTGATTACATAAATAAATACTATCGCTTGGCATATTAGCTTTTGGTTGAGTAGGTCCTGGAATTACATGCATTACAATAGAATCAATAGGAGAGGAACAAGAGTTTGCTACAAATAAAGAAGCATATATTGTATAACTGGCAAGAGAGGTTCCTGTATTGGGAAATATAATATCTAAGTAAGAACCACTCTGCATAGTTGGTATATTATTAGTGTATGGAGTTTGTGAGCCAATTTGTTGCAACATTGCATCTGCTTTGTACGACCAGTTATATAAAGCACCTATTACAGATGAGGATACAAATACATGTGAATTTGCTCCACTACAAATTGTATCGTATGCAGCCGTCAAATTAATAATAGGGTAAGGCAAAATATTTACAGTAACATAAAATGGATTCCCTGCACAACCATTTGCCCCTGTAGGGGTTACCATATATATTACTTGCCCTTGTGCACCATTCCCAACTAATGAGTCTTTTATAAAATGCCCACATCCACCATAGCAGTTATTATATCCAAATATCGTTCCAGAAGTTGACAGGCTCGTCCAGGTGTATGTATTACCAGATTTTGAAGTAGAATCAAGGTTAAAATTTAATTTGGTACCCGAACAAATACTGAAGGTTGTATCTCTGCCAGTTGCGTAAGGTGTTACTCCAATTCTTCTGGTATAAATAGTATCAGGACAACCATTAGGTTGTGTTTTAATAGCTTTGAAAGAAATAATTTTAGTAGAGACATTCGTTAGAAATGCTGTTAAGCCATTTCCAAAAACGGTATTATTAGACATATCTGTCCATACAACGGAACTGTACCCTGAATTACTTCCATTAGCAGCCGTAACTGTACCATCAAATTCAAGTATTGAAGTATTAGCACAAATGGAAAAGGTATCTTTAGTAGGATTAGTAATCTTAGGGATTACTTGTCTGTTCAAATACAATAAAAAGGAGTCAGAACTAATACCACAGGTAGAGGAATAAGTAACTTTTATAAAGTAAATCCCATCCTGATTTACCGGAGTAGTAAAAGTAATTCTTGGAAACTTACTATTTATTGTAGTGGCTCCTATTAAGCTATGAGTACCTTGAATATCGGTAATAGTCCAGGTATATGGGGTAACTGCACCAGGAGTACCTCCAAACGAAGGCTTCAATACTAAATCTTCTGTAGGAGTTTTTACACTGCTATCAAAATTAACCGTCTTGCTTGCTGAATAAACACAAAAAGCATTTACTTTAAAACCATTAGGATTTATTCCTTTGTTCCCATTGGGAAAAGAAACACCACCATTCCCTACTACATATAGCATTTTATAAGCTGTATCGCTCAGTGTACAGGCATTTGAACCAATTAACCGCAACTTATATATTCCTTGTTGATTGAATACAAAAACAGGAGCAAAGGAAGTATCACTATAGGGTGGCTGAATAGTATATATATTTCCTGGCGGAATAACCTTGTTGGTAAAAGAATCAACAACTGCCCATTTAAAATTCCATTTCTGAGAACAGGTAGAATCTGATTGATTAATTACATTTACCATAAATGGCGAACAACCGATAATATTCTTTACAGGCAGACCGATACTATCAAAAAAGAAATTTGCTTTGGGTCTAGCTACTACCATTATCGAATCTATATTACTGGTTGCCATGCAGGTTTTATTATCGGCAACAAGTTTTAAAATATACTTACCAGGTTGAATGTAAATATCTTTATAATTGTAATGCGAAACAGCCACTGGTACATAAACACCACCTTGAAGTACAGCACTACTATCTACTGCAACTAAAGGGTTGCTGATAGTATCGTTAATGCTACCACAGCCCACATAAGATCGGTACCATTTATAATAAGCACTTCCAGTACAATTAATATTGGCACCGCCCCAGGAAGAATCCTGTAATGTAATAGAACCTGTATCTATAGCATTCCAGGCACATACCGGACTATGATGAGCAATTCTTGCGTAGGCACTCGAAAATATCTGAACACTTTGATTGGCAATTGGAGAAGCACAATTGTATCCTTGAAATGGATTTTCCATACTGGCACTTACCGGAAAGTACTGGCTTCCATAAGGCCTGAAACAAGAAGCAGTATCATATCGATGGGATATCATACCGCCGCTAATCAATAGCTGAGTATAACTATAAAAGTAGGTGCCAGGATTTTTAGGATCACCCCAGTTTACAGAATATATAAGTCCCGGAAAGTTATTTATTAGTCCAAATTGCTGACCTGCTTGAAGATTATTAATTACAGAAAATAGTGAAACTGTATCACCTTTACAACCACTTGAACCTGATGAAGTTCGAATGATATTAAATGTCCATCCTGAATTTAAAATAAAATAACTCTTCGAACTCATAAATCCACTATCATCTTTAGCCTTCATTAATAAAGTATAATACTCCCTTGCTTTTAAAATACCAGAAGGGAAAAGTATACTTCCAAGCTTCGTTACCATGGAACGATATACAACCGTATTGGTATTAATTAAAGTATTAAAATCGTTCTTTACAAGTATTACTGAATCATAACTATTGCTTGTATTAAAACTTCCTGCTGTAGAATCTAATAACGAGATAGAAGTATCTAATTGAGAACCATTTTTATTAACTATAGGGCCACAAAAACCAAAGAACATAGCAGAATGGGTAGGATCATAATTTATAGCAGTGGTATTACCAATAGAACCAGCTACTGCAAAGGATTTAACAACAGGTGCAATAGTTCTTTGAATTCTTATAGGCACAGTAGCATCTGATGAAACAAAAGGCTTTACAGAAATTACTTTTAAAACATAACTTGCGGAATTAATACCTGCCCCTAAAAAGTTTTTGGGTATTACCCCATTCACAAAAGTGGTATAGGTATCGTGATAAAAAGGAGGAAATAAATTTTTAATTAAATGGTATCTGCCTATTTTCATACCACCCAACAATGCTAATGTTGAGTTTAAAGTATCATTAATTGGGGTAGCAGCTTGGCTGACTGGAATTATTACCAGAATAAAGTAATTTGTATCTACACTATTAGTCCGTCTATTATACCCAAACCCGTTTGTACCTCTTGCATCAATATCTATTGGTACAGTAATGTTCGAGCTATCTCTGTAAGTGCCTCCAGCAAACAATTGCTGATTAATAGTTATAGTTTGTGCTTTTATACTGGTAAACAAAACAAAAGAGGCTATTAAAATAACCAGTTGTTTCTTGTAGTAAATTGTTTTGGCAGAAAAGGATTTCATATACTTACTTTTTTAGTTTTAATAAAGACAATACAATTGTTTAAGATTGAAAATGGTAGATACAGGAATATATAAAAACAAATGCTTTATCTTTTAAGAAAATAGATGTTGATAAAAACGGATTAAAAATAGTGGTTATTTCTGAATTGTCAAAAAAATGTTAAAGAGAAACTGTTGACAATGTTATTTTCCTTAATAGAATAACCCTTCTCTAAACTTTCATACTTGCATTTGGTTGGATTGTCTAAATATTTATCCTCTAAAGAATTAGACTATACAACCATTAATCCATTATTCTAACATTAAATCGCACACCCCATGCCGCTCATCTGCAAATTCTGGGTTAAATGACAATCTTGTGTTTATTGGCGTTTTAATAACCCTAATTTTGCGAATTATTAAACTTGACGACATTTATTTAAATTTATGTTTGAACTTAAATATATTCTATGGGCTTTCATATTTTATCTTGTTTATAAATTTCTTTTCGAGTTTCTGGTACCAGTAAGTAAAGTGGCTAAGGATATGAAACAGAAAGTAAAT